>JAJRVO010000169.1 GCA_024277275.1 Chloroflexota bacterium | reverse complement strand
TTGCTAATTGCTAATTGCTAATTGCTAATTGCTAATTGCTAATTGCTAATTGCTAATTGCTAATTGCTAATTGCTAATTGCTAATTGCTAATTGCTAATTGCTAATTGCTAATTGCTAATTGCTAATTGATTATTGGTAATCAAGGTGGTACCGCGAAAAGGTAATCCCTTTCGTCCTTGAGGATGAAGGGGATTTTTGATTACGACTGTAGGAGTCAACATTATGTCAAAAGAACTGCCCATTGATCCAAGTGACATGGCCAAAACCTATGACCCAAAGCTGTTTGAAGAACCGCTCTACAACTGGTGGGAAAGCAAAGGCTACTTTAAACCGTAATACGCCGGCGAAGACGCCGAACCATTTGTAATTGCTATGCCGCCACCCAATGTAACCGGCGCTTTGCACATTGGCCACGCCATGACCGCCTCGGTTGAAGATTTGATGATCCGCTATCACCGGATGCGAGGCCGGGCGTCGCTTTGGATTCCCGGCTCTGACCACGCCGGTATCGCCACGCAGTTGCAGGTAGAACGCGCCCTGCGCGCCGAAGGAACGAGTCGAGAAGAAATTGGCCGCGAAAAATTTCTTGAGCGCACTTGGTCTTGGAAGGAACAGTACGGCGGGATTATCACGCAACAGCACCGTCGCCTGGGAGCCTCTTGCGATTGGGAACGCGAAAGATTTACAATGGACGAGGGCCTCTCCAGGGCTGTCCGCGAGGCATTTGTGCGTCTTTATGAGCAGGAACTAATCTATCGAGGTGAATATCTCATCAACTGGTCGCCGGGCCTGCAAACTGCCGTCAGCGACCTGGAGGTGGAGTACTTTGAGGAGGATGGCTACCTTTACTACTTTAAATATATGGTGACTGATTCGGAAGAGTACATCCCGGTGGCTACCACCCGGCCGGAAACAATTTTGGGCGATACGGCGGTGGCGGTGCATCCCGATGACGAGCGTTATCAACATTTGGTGGGCAAAAATTGCGTGGTTCCCATTCTGGGCCGCGCCATCCCGGTCATTGCCGATTCCTATGTTGATATGGAATTTGGCGCCGGCGCATTAAAGGTGACGCCCGGCCATGACCCCAACGACTTTGAAATTGGCAAAAGGCATAACCTGGCGATTATCAACGTTATGAACAAAGACGCCACTATGAACAAGAATGCCGGTCCCTACGCCGGACTGAACCGCTTTGATTGTCGCAAAAAATTGTGGGCCGACATGGAAGCCGAGGACTTGACCATAAAAACCGATGCGCACCGGATGCAGGTTCCTCGCTCGCAGCGGGGCGGAGAAGTGGTCGAACCGATGGTTTCTACGCAGTGGTTTGTCAAAATAAAACCTATGGCCCAAAAGGGGTTAGAGGCCGTGGCCAACGGCGATATCAAAATTGTGCCGGAACGCTTCACCAAGATTTATAACAACTGGCTGGAAAATATTAGAGATTGGTGCATTAGCCGCCAACTGTGGTGGGGACACCGCATCCCGGTTTGGTACTGCGATGACTGCCCGGAGATGACCGTTGCCCGCCAGGACCCCACCGAGTGCGCCCATTGCGGCGGCAAAAATATAAAACAAGACCCCGACGTGCTGGACACCTGGTTCAGTTCCGGCCTGTGGCCCTTTTCTACTCTGGGGTGGCCTGATGACACGCCCGACTTGCGGCGTTACTATCCCAACACGGTCATGGAAACCGGCTACGATATTCTCTTTTTCTGGGTGGCCCGTATGATTATGAACGGTCTGGAATATACCGGCCAGGCCCCCTTCCAGGTGGTTTATTTGCACGGTTTAATCCGCGATGAGCACGGGGCCAAAATGAGTAAAAGCTCCGGAAATGTGATTGACCCGCTGGTAGTTATGGATAAATACGGCACCGACGCTATGCGCTTTACGCTGCTGACCGGCTCGACGCCAGGCAATGATATGAATCTGTCGCTTGAGCGGATTGCCGCTAACCGCAACTTTTGCAACAAAATCTGGAACGCCACCCGTTTTGTGGTTAGCAACCGGGGTACGGCCTTTGAAACCGGCTCGGCCACGTGGAACTTAGCCCGCTTGACCATACCCGACCGCTGGATTTTGGATCGTCTCAATCAGGTCACCGTGGAGGTGACTCGCCTGCTGGATAACTATAATTTTGGCGAGGCGGGTCGCCAGCTTTACGACTTTTTCTGGAGTGAATTTGCCGACTGGTATATTGAGATAGCTAAAGTTCGCCTGTACAGAACCGATGACCGCGCCCAGGCCACCGTTCGCCGGATTTTGGTTCACGTTTTGGATCGTTCTCTGCGGATGCTGCATCCCTTTATGCCTTTTGTAACCGAAGCCACGTGGCAGCATTTGCCCAAAAAAGACGAGGAGTCTTTGATGATTGCCGAGTGGCCCCGCGAAAGCCATACCGCCCAGGATGTTGAGGCCGAAACCCAGATGTCGGTGTTAATTGAGGTAATCCGGGCTATCCGCAATATTCGCTCTGAGTACAACGTGGAGTGGGGCAAGCGAATTACGGCGCATATTGCCGCCGGTTCGTATGAAAGTTCGCTGGCCAAACAGGCAGAGATTTTAATTGCGCTGGCCCAACTGGACAAGGATGCCTTGCTTTTAACAGACACGCTCCTGGTCAAGCCAAAACAAGCGGCTTCTCAGGTTATTAGCAGCGGCATCGAAATCTATCTGCCGCTGGCCGGCATGATTGATTTGGAGGCCGAGCGTGAGCGAACCCGGAAAGATTTGGCCCAACTGGAGAAAAGAATAGCTGCCAGCCAGGGCAAACTAGCCAACGCCGGCTTTATAGAAAAAGCTCCCCCTGCCGTGGTGCAGAAAGAGCGAGACAAGCTGGCCGATCTTGAGCTACAAGCAACCAAAATTCAGGAACGGCTGAAAGAGTTAGGGGCGTAACCGAGGTTGCGGCTTCGTTACGCATTACGGATTACGCATCACGCCTCATGTTCCCTTTTTCTTGACCATTATCGTGCGCCTAAAGCTAATCACTTTTTTCTGGTCTTGATTGTACCCCTCGGATTTCACCGTGACCAGGCCCCACTCCGGCCTTGATTTAGACTCTCGCTTGCTCAACACCTCCGATTGGCCGTAGATGGTGTCTCCGTGAAAAACGGGCGCGTGGTGGATAACTTCGTCGTACTGCATGTTAAAACCGTTTTGACTCAGGTCAATCACGCTCATGCCCACCACCAAACTGAGCGTCAAAAGACCGTCGACTACGGGTTGCCCAAATTCGGTTTTGGCCGCGTAGTCGGCATTAAAATGGAGCGGGTTAAGGTTGAGCGTAATGTGCGAAAACCAAAAGTTGTCCGCTTCTGAGATGGTTTTGCCGTAAGGGTGTTTATAAATATCGCCAACTTCAAAATCTTCATAGTACCGGCCTTGCCAGCCGGGTTTGATAGCCATAATTTTATCCTCCGTAAATTTTAAATGATGAGTGATGAGTGATGAACGATGAATCAGAGGAGAAATTGCAACTATTCAAGCATGTCATTTCGACCAAAGGGAGAAATCCCTAGAATGGTACATTAACCGGCCAGGTTGCTGGAAAACCCAAAATATGGCGGTGAAGTTTACCCAACAAGCAGGCTGTTAATTGTTGCGCCGTAGGGATTTCTCAGCTTGCAGCCTCGAAATGACATGAGGGGTGAATAGTTACGAAAAATTCATCGTTCATCATTCCGCGTTCATAATTTGTTATAGCAACCGCGAACTCAGTTCTTGCACGTAGGTGGTGTGGCCGGTTAAATCATCCTGCAAACGAGCCACGTTGCTGCCGTAGTTAAGGCGGCGGGCCAAAAAGGCAAACTCTTCGCTGTCGGGGAGCGGCACGGTCAGGTCTTTGGCGTTGCCGCGCACCATGCGCAGGGCGTTAATCAGGCGTCGCAAAAAAATGTGGGCTTTACGCAGGCGAGGATAATCCTCGGTGGGGATGATGTTAGCCACGGCCAGCGCTTTCATCGCTTCGCCGGTGTGGGTTTGGCGAAAACTGGGGTCAAGGTGGCCGTGCGTAATTTGCAGCCCCTGCACCAGATACTCCACGTCGACCAGGCCGCCGGAGCCAAATTTGGCATTGATGGTACCCGCCTCGACCAAATGCCTCAGTTGCCGCTCTCGCATGGCCCGCATTGCGGCCACGTCAAACGGTTCGCCGGTGTAGATGAGTTCATCCCGCGCCCTGACCACCTGCTGACCAAATTTTAGATTGCCCGCCATAGGTCGCAGCTTAACCAGGGCTTGCCGCTCGTAGGGCCAGGCGTCGCCGTCAGAACCAAAGTAGCTGCGGAAAGAGTCGAGCGGCACGGCCATACTGCCGGCTTTGCCGTAGGGCCGCAGGCGTAAGTCAACCTCAAAAATACCCTCTCGTTTGGTCTGGATTAACTGGTTGACCTCCTGGGCTAACTTGGTGTAAAACTCGGCGGCGGTGATGACGCGGGGGCCGGTAGTTTTGCCTTTACCGGCAAAGATAAACATCAGCTCAATATCCGAGGCAAAGCCCAACTCGCGCCCCCCGCACTTGCCCAGCGCGCAAACGCTCAGCGGGCATTCCCGGCCATTGGCCAGCCGGGGCTGACCAAAGTGAGAGCGCAAATCCTCAATAGCCAGGTGATAGGCCGACTCTACCACCACCTCGGCCAAATCGGTCAACTCCGAGGAAAAGTGTCCAAACTTGGTGATGTGGCCCTGAATCTGGCGCATGTCCACCCGAAACATCTCCCGGTCTTTAAAGGTATTCAGCACGGCCTGTCGTTCCTGGCCTTTGGGGGTATTGTGCAAGCTGATGGCTAACTCTTCCCGCAGCTCGGTTCTCGATTTTCGGGCTTCCAGCGCGTCCACATCTCGCACTACCGGGAAGAGATTGGCGTATTGCATCCGCAAAAAATCGTTCCACAAAAAATCGCTCACTCCAAGCAGGCGGGCCAAAGTGCCTAACACCGCCGGCTGTTCCAGCGAGGCGATTTCATCGGGCCAATCGGGGCGCATAAAAAGCCGTCCCAAAAATTCTCTAAAATGCAGCAGGGCCGACTCCGGGTTAGGGGAACCGGGCAGCAAGTGGGTAAAGTGCTTAATCAGCACCGTGGCAACCCGTAACTCTCGCTCTTTTTTGGGCGAGGTGATTTTTTTGCGCTGCGCGTCGGTTACGTAAAGCGTGTCTTCAACGCGATTACCCTCAGAGTGAACCGTAGTGCGCCACACGTCGATGCCGGTCATGGCCAGCGCGTTGGTAAACTCGTACAAAAAGCCCACCGTGTCCGCCGCATCAATCCGCAGAACCGTGTACTCCTCAGAAGCGTTGTTGTCGATGTCGATGTCAACGGGATACAGGGTAGTGGCTGCGGTGGGGATTTGGGGTAAAATTTGGGCGACTCGTTTGGCCAATATTCCCTGAACCTCGCGCTGTTTATCGTGGCGCAGACGTTGGCACAGGGCATTCAGGTCGTCGGCGTAACGCAGCCAAATATCTTCCAGAGCAGCGTGGGGTAAATCTTTTTGTACCGGGCGCACGGTAAAAACGTCAACAATTTTTCGACGCCCGGAGGCGACGGTTTTTTTTACAGGCCGGTACTTTTTGGAGCGCGACCATTGTTGAGGGGATTTGGCGGGTTGCTGGGGGGCGGGGCCGTATGTGAATACATTGCCATCGGCAATATTAAAGCCGTGTACAAACAGCAGTCCGCAAATCAGCGACAGTTCGCCCAGATAATCGTAACCGACAATGGTCACTTGCCAATGCACGTTATCGCTAAGTGGGATTGCCTCTACTGCAATCAACGTCTCATCATCCAGGCGCTCAATCAGGTTAGCGTGGCTCTTAATGGCGGTCTCACTGAAGGTTTCCACGTAGGCGGCGGGCATCCGCACTAACAGGGGAAGAACATCAGGGGAGGAGGGTTGGGGGGGGACCGCCGGTTGTTCAAGGTTTGCCAGGTGGCGTTGGTACACGGCCCTGATAACGGCGCTGTGTTTTTGATAGCGGGCCGTAAAGTTTGCCCCGGCCTCTGCGCCCTCAAAGCCCAATCGTCGGGCCAGGTGAGTTAAAGCCTGGGCGTCATCGGGTAAGGTGTGGGTTTGGCGATAGTGCATCAATTGCAGGTGATGCTCTACGGTACGCAGAAAAACGTAGCCGTCGGCCAAAACCCGGTATTCGTCTGTGGATAAAAAGTCGGTGGCGGATAAGTGAGCCAGCGCCCTAAGCGTGTTGGGCGAGTGAGACTGTGATTTTGGCTGGCCGCCTTGTACCAGTTGCAGATATTGGGTGACAAACTCTATGTCGCGGATAGAACCTTGCCCCAGTTTTATTTCTCCCCAGCCGCGCCCCCGTTTGCGCAGTTGCTCCTCGATGCGTTGTTTAATCTTGTGAATCTCGACCCGTACCGCCTCGCCGCTGGTATTTAAGATAATCGGTCTGGCTTGTCGCAGAAACTCCTGTCCAACCGACATATTGCCGGCAATTGGACGGGCTTTGAGTAGCGCCTGTCGTTCCCACAGCCCGGCGTGTTTTTGCAGGTAGTCAATGTGCGCCTTTATCGAGTAAACCAGAGCGCCAACTCGGCCCCAGGGGCGCAGGCGCATATCCACCCGATACAAAAAACCTTCTCCGGTGACTTTGGCCAGAGCGTCAATTAACTGCTGGCCAAGTCGCCGGTAGGCGTCGGCCTCTGAGTCGGCCAAGAATAACAAATCGATGTCGGAGCTGTAATTGATTTCCCCGCCGCCCAGTTTGCCCATGGCAATTACGGTAAACCCGTGAGGGTCTGTTTGCGTTTGGTGAGCGGCCAGCGTGATACAGGCTTCAACCAGGGTGTCGGCCAGGTGAGAAAGTTGGGTGGTGACGGTGAGTAAGTCCAGTAGACCCAGCAGGTCGCACGTGCCAATGCGCAGTAACTCGCGGCGCTGAAAACGGCGCAGGGCGTCCAGGGCAGGCGCAGCATCCGCCGGCTTCTGGTCGTTTTCTATAAAAGGGTTGATGACAGTCTGCGCTTCTTGCTGAAGCTGGACCATCTCTTTGGGTTGGGCCAGCCGCCTGTGGTCGATGAGTTGCTCAAAGTATTTGGGGTGACGCAGCAGGATTTCGGTGAGAAACTGGCTGCCGGTAAACAGGGTAAACAGGATTTCAAAGCCGCGAGGATTGCCGGACAGATAGCGGAGTAGCTCAGTTGGGTTATCGGCGCTTTGCACAAAACGCTCAAAACTAACCAGCGCCCGGTCGGGCGTGGCAACGCTGGATAAAGCTATAAGCAGCGAGGGCAGTCCCTCTGCCAGCGCCGGCCGCGCCTGAGGCGTGTGATTGGCTGTGCGTTGCAAACACCGGTAAGCGCTTTGCCAATTGGCAAACCCAACGGGAGCCAGCAGGTTACGGACTTGCTGGTCGCTCAACTGCTCATTGAGTAGTAAATTGGGGCTTTGCTGGTAAATGGTTGCAGCCACTTTAATCTTCTATCCCGGCCCACTCTACGGGATTGGCGTATTGGGGGCGTTCTTTGCCCACCGGGCCGCGAGGCGCGCTGACGCCGGGTAGCTCAATTTCGGTAGATTTGAAGGCCAACCCCACCAGGCTGCTCAATGGTGTGGCGCTCAAGGCTACTTGCAGCAGTGTTTTGGCCGCGGCTGTGGATAACCAGAAGCGCGTTCCCCACGCCCCCTGATACGCACCTAACCAGGGCGCATCGTCCAGACTAATGCGGTGAACCCAGTCGTCATGGTCAATGGTAATGCCGTAGCCGGTAGCGCGGTCAACCAGATCATAGGCCGCCATCAGGGTATGGGCGCTGGCTTCCGGGTAAGTGGCGTGAGACCCGCCCCCCACAAAACCAACCGGGTGATTGCCGATAAGGGTGGTGTCGTGGTGGCCCCACGGTTTGGTTTGGCGCGACTCGTGATTGGCGTAGGTTACGTAGGCCGGGGGTTCCTGGGGACGGCCCTGGCTGTCGAGCCGGAAAAAGATTAGCATACACTCCCAGTCGCCTTCATGGTCGTTTAGCCCGGCATAGCCTCGTCCCCAGTCGTTGTAACTATAAAAGAACCAGTATTGCTGGCTCAGGTATTTTCCGTCCTTAACCTGGCGGTGGTAATATGCATAGCCCGGTTTTTTGGACCCATAATGCTCAATGGCGCTGGCGCGGGTTTCGGTGGGCAGGACCAGGCGAGGCAGTTCCTCGGCTGAGACGCTCTGGACCGCTCCCTGAATTAAGTTGCCGATCATGTTATTCCACCAAAAAAGTTGGGCGGCGGGTTTGGTTTTTGGGCTAAACCAGCTATAGGCTTTGCCGGCCAGGTCTTCGGTCCAACTGGAGGTGGCAGCCTCTGTCCAGCGGAGGACCATTTCAAGCGCCCCTTCGCCCCACTCTGATACCACGTCTGACCCCGCCAGCGGCCCCTTTTCTACCGTGCGCACAAACACTTCCGGCGACCCGCTGTGTTTAGCCAGTTGGTTAACGTTTAATTGCCCCCTGGGAACCAGCGGTTTATCCTGGCCTTTAGCATGCAGGCTGCTGTACTTGAGCAAATCGTCAACCCGCATGGGATAAAACTTCTCATCTTTGTTAAAGCGTAAAATAGGGGCATACTTTTTGTGCAGTTCAGTCATGGTATTTTCCTTTTTAGTTATTTTGGTAACAATTCAGCTCTTCCATTTCAAAGTTGCTGAAATGACGGTAATTGGTAAATAGTAAATAGTAAATAGTAATTAAGCCCAATAACCAATTACCAATAACCAATTACCAATTACCCGTAAATCGCAGTGAGTGTGTGTTCAAGCTGAACAGTTACCTGTTTGGGTTATTATCCTGCTAATTTACTGCAAACAACCGCCACCGTCTCATCAGCGCGGAGGGCCATACAGTGAACTCCCTGCACCACCCCCTCTTTGGCCGGAACTTCGACGGCTTGAAAGCGAATAATTTTGCTTAGGCGAGAGATGATGAAAATATCGTCGCCCTCATCAATGGCGACGGCTCCAATCAACTGGTCGGTTTTTATGGCGACCTTGCCGCCCGCTCCGGGGACTTTGTTGGGATTGAAGCCGCCCATCAGGCGGGTAGTGCCTTTACCATCGGCATTGATTAGAAAGACGCCGCCATTCGATTTTACCTCGGTTACGGCTGCAACGGCGTCGTTGTTGCTTAACCGTATCCCCAAACAGCCTTTAAAAGGCACTTTTTGCTCTTCAAAGCGAATGGCTCGTCCTTGCCGGGTGGCGATGAAAAGATCGTGCTGGCCGGAGGTCCAGCAGGCGGCAGCCGGGGATCCCAGCGTTTTGAAATCGTACAAAAGGTTGCCGGGACTCATATTGTCGCCAAAAAAATGGTAGCGTTGGCGGCGAACCTGCCCTTTTTCTGTTACAATGACCAGATACCCTTGCCGTTGGTGCGGCAGGATTAGAGCCAGGCGTTCGTTATCTTTCAGGGCTAAACTTTCTGTCAAAGATTGCCCCCGGCTGCGGATGGGCGACTCCGGCAGGCTCTTGACCGGAAGACGAAAGAGGCGAGCTTGATTGGTGAGCAGCAATAAATCCTGACTTTCGTCGGCAATGGTCAGCATGGCCGGCGGGTCGTCTTGAGCAGACTCCAGGTCAAAAATGCCCATCCCGCCCCGGCGCTGGCGCAGGTAGAGATGGCGAGGGGTGCGTTTGGCCTGGCCGCTGCCGCTGACGGTGATAACGTTAAGGGTGGTGGGAGGTTCGCTAAGTTCAAGAGAAGAGACGGGGGTTGGCGATGAACTTCGCTTTTTCTTCTGGCGTAGTTGCTCCAGTTCCGACTCCAGGGCTTTTATGTAGGCTTGTATTACCGGGTCAACGTGATTTAGGTTGGGACGTTGGATGTTCATCTGTTTTTCTCCAGGGGAAGTTGGTTTTGTTCTTTATTTTACCACAAGTTGGACGAGACTCAATGATAGGTTTCTTTATCCAGAATACACCGGTATGAGGCGTTGTGTCTTGTCCCTTCAAGTAACAAAAAAGGCGGGCGATTGCCTGCCTTTTTATTACACGGGGTAGGGGGAGATACACATAGCGCGGCAAGCCGCAAATTAACAATGAGCAATTAACAATGAACAAATGATTCTCGCGGATAACGCAAATGTTGCGAGGCAATACTATAGCGCGGCAAGCCGCAAATTAACAATGAGCAATTAACAATGAACAAATGATTCTCGCGGATAACGCAAATGTTGCGAGGTAATACTCTAAAGAGTTCTATATTAATTGGTCACACCCTATTTAATTGACGCGGCCAGTGCTTGCTCAAGGTCGGCGATAATGTCATCAATGTGCTCAATACCGACACACAAGCGGATCATATCAGGCGTGACTTTGGCTAAAGCCAGCTCTTCAGCCGATAATTGGCGGTGCGTGGTAGAAGCGGGATGCGCTGCCAGCGATTTTGCATCCCCAATGTTGACCAGGCGTTTGAATAATTTGAGCGCGTCATAGAAACGAACTCCGGTTTCAAAGCCACCCTTAATCCCAAATGTAAGGAGCGCGGATGGTTTGCCGTTGGTGTATTTTTGCGCCAGCTCATAATAGGGCGAATCGGGTAGCCCGGCAAAGCTGACCCAGGCTACGTTAGCGTGTTGTTTGAGGTAGTTGGCTACCGCCAGGGCGTTATCGCAATGTCGCTCCATGCGCAGGGCCAGCGTTTCAATCCCCTGTAAAATCAAAAACGCATTTAGCGGGCTGATGGCGGCTCCGGTGTTGCGCAGGGGGACGGTACGGGCGCGGCCAACATAGGCGGCAGGCCCCATTGCCTCTGTGTAAACAATCCCGTGATAAGAGGGTTCCGGCGAACTCATCATAGGGAAACGTTCGGGATATTCGGCCCAGGGAAATTTGCCGGAGTCGACAATGACGCCGCCGAGCGAATTGCCATGCCCGCCCATATATTTAGTGAGCGAGTGAACCACAATATCGGCGCCATAATCGATGGGTTTGATTAGAATAGGGGTGGCAACGGTATTATCCACAATGACGGGCACGCCGTGTTTGTGGGCCATCGCCGCAATGGCTTCCATATCGACAATATTCCCCGCCGGATTCCCGATAGTCTCACAGTAAACCGCGGCCGTTTTGTCGTCAATAAGGGCTTCCAGGCTGGCGGGGGCGTCATCTTGGGCAAAGCGGACTTCAATGCCTTGTTTGGGCAGCATATGAGCAAAAAGGGTGTAGGTTCCGCCGTAAAGGAGGGGAACGGAGACAATATTGTTGCCCTTTTCCGCAATGGTCAGGATAGAGTAGTTTACAGCCGCGCTGCCCGCGCTGAGCGCAAGCGCGGCTACCCCGCCTTCCAACTCGGCCACCCGCTTTTCTAAAACATCCGCGGTGGGGTTCATAATGCGGGTGTAGATATTGCCCGGAACCGCCAGGTCGAACAGGTCCGCCCCATGTTGGGCGTTATCAAATTCATAGGCAACGGTTTGGTAAATGGGAACAGCAACCGATTTTGTGGTCGGTTCGGTTTCGTACCCGGCGTGAATAGCAATTGTTTCTGGTTTCATGGTTTCTTACACTCCTCTTAAAATGGTTATTTATTGAATCCAAGTGGATCATTAGGGTCAATGCCTGGCACAAAGGGGATTTTGCGGTCAACATTGGTTAACTGGTAGACCAGGCCCAACCAGTTGTTAACGATGGATTTTCCTGTATCGCGCCAGGTGTTATCCAGATGCGGTAAAATTTGTTTCTCAGGGAAGGGGGGGATTGGCGTTCCGTGCCGCAAGCCCGTCTCGACAATTTTTTGATATTCGTCAACAATCGTGGCTGCTTCGGGCGAAAAATAGTTGTCCAGATGGGGTGGATAGTCCTCGCGCTCGCCATTGAGAAACCGTAGTACCTCGCGTTTGTATTCCTTAAGCAGGCTATTGCGGTCATATTCGGGATGCCCCTGGAGATAAACTATGCGGAATTGGTCGGAGCTAACCGCCATGTGAACGCCGCCCTCCTCGCTGTAAACAAGAACGTTGAAACCCGCCGCCTCTAATTGGGCGCGGCTAACATCATTGTGGCGCGAGTGCGGGACATCGAAACGTGTATTAATATCAAGCAGTAAGGGGTGATCGGGTTGGGTAACCCGGTGGGTGTAAACGCCCCAGCGTTTCTTGGGCAGCCGTCGGCGTTCTATGCTATGGAGCGCCTGCACAATGGCGTGTGTAGCCAGACAAGAAGACAGCACGGAGGTAACGTTTTCTGCGGCCCAATTAATTATTTCCTGGAGGGGTTTCCAAAACGGCTCCTGGTCCAGGGTTGGATTAGCCACGTTGGCCCCGGTGATAATAAGCGCATCCAGACCATCGTGCTGGAGTTGCTCTAAGGAGGTGTAATATTGGTCTATGTATGCTTGCGTTTCTGGGCTGCGCGGCAAACCGGGTATGGAGAAAGGGTAAACAAAAAATTGGGCAATTTGATTAGAACTTCCCACCAGACGCATAAATTGCTGTTCAGTGACCTTCAGAGCAGCGTCGGGCATCATATTCAGTAAACCGATGTGTAGCTCCCGAATATCCTGCTGTGCGGCATGTCCTAAAGTAAGGATTTCCTGACCACGTTCACGCAAATGGTCAAATGTGGGCAGTGGCATATGAGCAACTAATGGCATGGGCGCACCTATCTTCTATGTGATATTTTCTGTTTAAGGGATATAGGATTGTAGCGCGAATCATTCATCGCGCAAAAAACTGGGCCGGAGATGCAATACTGTCTTTGTGGTGGCGCACACAAATCCGTAAATCCACTTGCTACTGCGCAAACAATCGTTTTGGCGCGTTTTGAGGGATAATAACGTTTAGGGCCAGGGGGACAATGTCAATTTCCACGGGGGTAGTGCCGATGGTTTCGGCATCGACGTGGACCGGTAACGCCTCTTGGGCAGAGAGCGACAGGCGGGTAGTCCGCTGTATGTGAAAGTCGGGGTCTTTAATGTGTTGCTTAAATGTTAACCCAACGGCGTGTTTAACGGTTGAAGGCCAGCGATGCCCCACCATAATGCCCACATCCAACAGGCCGTCATCCATTTTGGCCTCGGGGGCCATGCGCCATACGCGCCCATAAAGCTGGCCGTTGCTTACCACAGCCATCAAAACCCGTTCATTCATCACGCCGTCATCGGTGGTAATAGTGGCCGGCGTCCCCATAAAATCATAAGTGACCATCATACCGGCAATGAGCCAGGTGGCATAGTTAAGCGGGCGAGACTGGATGGCGGCAGAATCTTTGGCTTGACTGATGGCCGCATCCAAGCCAATGCCGCACCACATCAAAAAGTAACGGCAGGTTCCATCTTTCAGCCTCGCCCGCCCCAAATCAATCCGGCGGCGTTGCCCGGTAACAATAATCTCGGCCCCTTTGATAATGGCATCCGGCTTTAGCGGCGTCCAGATTGGGATGTGGACATCGGCGGCAAATACGTTGGCCGTGCCGGCAGGCAGCACCCCCAGCGCCGTATCCGTATTTACCAGGCCGTTGCACACCTCGTTTAGCGTACCGTCGCCGCCAACAGCAACTACAACCTCAAAACCATCTTGGGCCGCCTCCTGCGCCATACGGGTGGCGTCGCCCTTGCCTTTGGTGTCGACGCGTTTAAGCTCGCAGCCCGATTTTAAGAGATGGTCTTGGGCGTTACGCAACTGCTTTTTAAACGCGCTTGGCCCGGCATTGGGGTTAACAATTAAACAGGTTTTCATTTTTAACTCTGTTTGAAATTGACAAAGCTGTAACCTACTCCGCGCTCTGTTAAGATGTATTTGGGTTTGCCGGGGTCCGGCTCAATCTTTTGACGCAGGTAGGTGATGTAAAGCCTTACATATTGGCTTTCATCGCGGTACTCATATCCCCACACTTTTGATAAAATAATCTCGTGGGTGAGGGTATAGCCCGCATTAGTGACCAGGTGATAAAGCAGCCGGTACTCGGTGGGGCGCAATTTAACCTCTTTGCCTCCCACAATAACCACCCGGCGATTAAAATCAATTTGCAGGTAATCGTCTACCTCTATCACTGAACTGCCTGAGGCCAGGGCCGGCGAGTCCATCTCGATACGCCGCAATACCGCCTTAATGCGGCTGGCTAATTCACGCGGGCTAAAGGGTTTGGTTACGTAATCATCTGCTCCCAACTCTAACCCTTTAACCTTGTCGCTTTCGTCATCGCGCACGGTGAGCATAATAACCGGCACCGTAGAGGTTTCTCGGATGATGCGTAGGGCCTCAAAGCCGTCTAGTTCGGGCATCATCACATCCAGTAGCACCAGGTCGGGCAAATCCTCGCGCACCCGGTCAATGGCTTCCATCCCGTTGCCGGCCTCTATAACCCGGTATCCCTCTAAATCAAGGTTCATCTGCATAAAGCGTCGCATACGGGCTTCATCATCGGCAATTAAAATTAGTTTTGCGTCAGCTTTTTTGGTCACAGTTATACGTTCCAAATTTTTATATGTTGATTTGCTAACGGACACCTCTATGATTTGACAAATGACGTATGGCAAATGACGAACGACCAACGACGGATGACGAACAAATTAGCTAAAATGATGGTGTTTTCAACCTTCGTCTACCGTCATTCGTCCTTCATCTGGCGGGTTCACGGATATTTTGCTGTCTTAATCTTATCAAATTTACGGTATGTCCGTTAGCGAAATATGTTGACTTACAATTAACAACCAACCTATATTATCTGGATGATAGAAAAGATGTCAATTCTAAACCTTACATAGCGATTTATTGTTCTGTCGGTGTTGGTCGCCCTGATATTGACAGACTTAAGCTGCTGACAGTGGACAAAATGTACGGAAACATCCGTTGGATAATTATATGATGAAATGGTACTAATTTTGTTCACAACCCGTATTTTTGTGGTAGAATAGATTTGCTTAGGTTGAGAAACCACACATCAATTAACAATGAACAATAACAATGAACAAAATTTTTGGGTTTCAAACTAGTTATTTGAGTTTGCTATTCATTGTTACTTGAGGGATAGGAACTCGCTTACAGTCTGGCAGGATTATATCGGCAATTTTTTGTCGATGTGAAAGCCTAAGACGCTATATAGTATTACTCTACAACATTTGCGTTGTCCGCGAGAATCTTTGCTCATTGTTCATTGGTCATTGCTCATTTAAGGACATAGTTATGCATCATTGGTACGCTTTGTACACCAAACCACGTGCCGAACGCCAGATTAGCCAGGCGCTTCAAGTCCATGAGATTGAAACCTATTTGCCAACCGTAGAGGTCTGGCGGGCGCGCCGGCGGCGAGTCGAAAAAGAACCACTTTTTGCATGCTATCTCTTTGCCCGGATTGACCTGGAGCGTGTGGGACGCTCGGCGGTGGCCTGGACGCCCGGTTTGCGGTATATGGTAGGCGGCGAGGCCGGCGAACCTACCCCGGTTCCAGATGAAATTATCAATTATATTCGTCAGGGCGTTACTAAAATGACTGTGCAGGGACCTGCTATCCGGTTTCAACCGGGCGACTTGGTGCAGATTACAGAAGGACCTTTTAAGGACCTGGACGGAATTTTTGAACAACACCTGTCCGGCTATGAACGCGCCCAGGTATTGGTACAAGTACTGGGGCGTTTAACTCGTTATGATGTGCCTGTAGAATGGCTTAAATAGCTCTAAACTTTTTACACAACAACTGGTTTCAATGCTCCCGCGTTGAAATGCAATAAGGACCCTTCGGCGTCCGAGTTTGACTATAACACAGAGTATTGCACTTTACTGCGCCGCGCCCTTTTTTTTTCGCGTATAGAGCGGATGGTGCGGCTTTAACAACCAAAAAGGGTGTTTTCTTAAAATGCGGGCGTTTGTTTTTGTGTTCAATGCAAAACATCGCCTTTTCCCCAAAGTATTAAGAAGACACCATACAGGCATAAACCGGCTACCCTGCTACTGGATATTACTTGAAACCTGCATACAAGATATGCACGGTACGGCGGAGCCTGCCTAAAAGTATGGGTGTTTTGATAAGGCACTCCATACCCCCATAAACTAAATATTTTCCATTGATATTGAAAATCTCACAAGTTTATTGCTACCTTACCATTTATATTCTTGCCCAATGAGCAAGAAAATTTTGTATAACCGGGAAGTATTGGAGAAGGGAGTAGTTCAAATTCCCTTTACGCTCTACACTTACTTCATGCTCTCTTGCCTGTTTGATTCCGGCTTGGAAATGAATGGCTTTGTATACAAAGCGCCCTGTCCGGGTTAGGATAACCTTATGACTAAATTATGGCCCGATTTACAAAAGTTTTGGCAACAGCGTCGCGTATGTGTAACCGGCGGCGGCGGTTTTTTGGGTTCATTTGTGGTTAAAAAACTCAAGGAACTGGGAGCTGGTGAAATTATTATTCCGCGACACAGCCAGTACGATTTGCGGAATGTTGACGCAATTCGTCAACTCCTGCGCGACACATCACTTTCGACGCAAAATGGCCGGCGTGCGGCGGTTGACATTATCATTCACCTTGCTGCTCAAGTAGGCGGCATTGGCATTAACCGGACACGCCCGGCAGATTTTTTCTATGATAACTTGATGATGGGGGCGCAACTGCTTCATGAAAGCCGCCAGTTTGGCGTTGATAAATTTGTAGGCATTGGGACTATCTGCTCCTACCCAAAGTTCACCCCGATTCCATTTAAAGAAGAAAATTTGTGGGAGGGCTACCCCGAGGAAACAAATGCCCCCTATGGGTTGGCTAAAAAGATGTTGCTGGTGCAGGCCCATGCTTATCACCAACAGTATGGCTTTAATGCTATCCATTTACTGCCGGTTAACCTCTACGGGCCTGGCGACAACTTTGATGTGGAAAGCTCTCACGTGATTCCGGCCCTGATTCGCAAATGCCTTGAGGCCAAAAAACAAGGCGATGACCACATTGTGGCCTGGGGCGACGGCTCGCCCACGCGGGAGTTTTTGTACGTTGCAGACGCCGCCGAAGGCATTGTCTTAGCCGCAGAACGCTACAATGATACTGCCCCGGTAAACCTGGGATCGGGCATAGAGATCAGCATCAAGGAGCTGGTCGAAACCATTGCTCACCTGACCGGTTTTCAGGGTGATATTATCTGGGATACCAGCAAACCCAACGGCCAACCTCGGCGGGCGCTGGATGTTAGCCGGGCCAAAGAGGCATTTGGATTCCAGGCAAAAACGCCGTTTGAAGAAGGATTAGCGCGAATGATTGAGTGGTACAAACAACAAAGGATAGAGGACAAGGTTGATGTTCGCATTCAAGCGTCCACGAGCGTAACATAACCTGGATAAGCCGGAACCATAAAGTATGAAAACACTCAATCAAACCATCATCGAACCAAAAAAAGGTTGGCAACTCATCGACTGGCAGGAGTTGCGTGAGTATAAGGATTTGTTTTATTTCCTGGTTTGGCGGGATATCAAAGTCCTTTACAAGCAAACTATTTTGGGCTTTGTCTGGGCTATCATTCGACCATTTTTTAGTATGATTGTTTTTTCTGTAGTATTTGGCCGGTTGGCCAAGGTCCCCAGCGATGGGGTACCTTATCCTATTTTTGCCTATACCGCTCTGATACCGTGGACTTACTTTTCTACAGCTATGTCCAGTTCTACCCAAAGTTTAATAAGCAATGCAAATATGTTATCAAAGGTCTATTTCCCCCGGCTCATCATTCCCTTAACACCGGTGCTTGCTAAACTGATTGATTTTGCAATAGCTTTTTTACTTTTAGGGGTGATGATGGTTTGGTACAGTATTGTGCCAACCTGGAATGTGTTATTTCTGCCATATTTGATCATCTTGATGATTTTAACCGCCTCAGGCATTGGCATGTGGCTCTCGGCCCTGGCTATTCAATATCGGGATGTAAGATTTGCTCTTCAGTTTCTGGTCCAACTGCTGATGTACGCCGCGCCGGTTGTGTGGCCAGTATCGTTGGTGCCGGCACAGTATCGGTTACTTTACGGCCTTTATCCTATGGCCGGGATCATTGAAGGATTTCGTTCAGCCTTGCTGGGTACCAACCCTATGCCCTGGGATTTGATTTTAATGGGCGCCTTGAGCGCAACTATAATTGCCCTCTCCGGTGCATTCTATTTCCGTCGTCTGGAACGTATCTTTGCCGACGTGGCTTAAGAACCTATGTCCGATATTGCAATCAAAGTTCAAAACCTATCCAAACGCTATCGTATTGGCCTCAAAGAAGAGATGCCCGATACTCTTGTGGGAGCGATGACTGCCTGGCTTAAGTCCCCCATCGCTAACTTTCGCCAACTGCGAAAACTTAGTCACTTCAGCGATAATGGCCATGACCCTGACGACATCATCTGGGCCTTGAAAGATGTTTCTTTTAAGGTTAAGCAGGGTGAGGTGGTCGGTATTATTGGTCGTAACGGCGCGGGTAAGAGTACCTTGTTAAAAATCCTCTCCCGCATTCCCGAACCAACTTCTGGACGGGCTATCATCAACGGCCGGGTCTCCAGCTTGTTGGAAGTGGGAACGGGTTTCCACCCGGAACTGACCGGCCGGGAGAATGTTTATCTTAACGGCACCGTCTTGGGTATGTCCAAGATCGAAATTGACCGCAAGTTTGATGAGATTGTGGATTTCTCCGGGGTAGAGAAGTTCATTGATACGCCGGTCAAGCGCTATTCCAGCGGGATGCAAGTGCGTCTGGCGTTTGCGGTGGCCGCCCATCTGGAGCCGGAGATTCTGCTAGTGGATGAGGTGCTGGCGGTAGGAGATGCAGGATTTCAGCGCAAGTGTTTGGGTAAGATGGGAGAGGTAGCAAAAGAGGGGCGGACGGTATTGTTTGTGAGCCATAATATGACAGCTGTGCAAACCCTTTGTAGCCGGGCAATCCGCATTGATGAAGGCCACTTGATGGAAAATGGGGAGGTGAATCAAGTTGTTGCTACTTATCTGAATAGTAACGAAACCAAGTTGCTTGAACAACACTGGAATGATCCACAAACTGCACCGGGAAATGAAAATGCAAAAATGGTGTACGCCGGGGTTTTGACCGAACCCGGATATGACATCAATCACCTCACCATTGAAACACCTATCAATCTTGTTTTTAGATTTCTAAATTTCAGGTCCGCTAATTTATTGTACCTCAATTTGTTGCTTTACAATCAAGAAAACATTTGTGTTTTTAATACTGTTTCAAAGAAGCAAAGTTATCCAAAAGGCATTGTAGAGGGTATTTGTCAGATTCCGGCGCATTTTCTAAATGACAATGTATATACAGTATGGTTTTTAATTCATTATTTAGGCGCTGATGGTATTAGTATCAAAAATATCCTGACCTTTGAAATACATGATGCAAACAGAGAAGGTTTGGGTTGGTATGGCAAATGGGCAGGTGTAGTCCGTCCAAACCTTGAATGGTCATTAAGGGCTACAAGTAGTTACTCGAATTTACATCACTATGAATAACAGTACTTACGCAGTTGGGACATATTGTTTAGCCGGTCCATTCAAAGGAGGTGGAGGCGAGGCATCGTTGGTGACCACACGTAGCTGCAATCGCTCTTTGACCTCACCCACCGTTTCTGATGGGTCGAGTTTGAGCTGACTGAGTACGACATAAGCCAAAAGTACGAATGCTACGTGGCGGACCATCGCCTGTGGTACCCGACATTGACAAGCGGCAAAACCGGCAAATTGCTTCCCATCCCGAAACAGGGTTTCAAT
>JAJRVO010000168.1 GCA_024277275.1 Chloroflexota bacterium | reverse complement strand
GTAGAATCGACCTGGTCTTCTAAAGCCTGGGCCAAATCATTTTCTACAAAGTCGGCCAGGGTTGCCCCGTCATCACCTACAGGTTCTTCAAGGCTCAGGGTGTCCTGCCCGTCTTGAAGCAACTCGTGAATCTGTTCCGGGTTGTCGCCGGTTTGGGCTGCAATTTCTGCCAGTTCCGGGGCGCGTCCCAATTTTTGGGTAAGCTGTCCCATCACCTTTCTAATTTTGCCCAGGTGATCTACTTTGTGAACCGGCAGGCGGATTACCCGAGTTTGTACGGCCACGGCCCGGCTAACACTTTGTCTAATCCAGTAGCTGGCATAGGTGCTAAGGCGCACGCCTTTACTGGTGTCAAATTTGTCGATAGCTCTAATTAGCCCTAACACACCTTCTTGAGAAAGCTCTGCCAGGCTAAGACCATGCCCTGTATATTTGCTGGCAATACTAATTACCAGACGACCGTTAGCTTGAATTAACATTTTTCGAGATGCAATACCTTCATCTCGTTTCGCCTGAAGCTTTTTGCGCTCGGCAGGGTTTAGGTTTGAAAATTGTGCCAGGTATGTTGAGGCATCTTTGCCTTCCATCATCACGGCAATCAAACGTCTCTCCTCGGCCGGGGATACCGGCGCGGTAGCCGCAAGATTAGCAATGCTTAATCTGAACAGCGCTTCATCTGGGGCCCATGTTGTTGCCATTTTTTTCACCTCTTACTTAATTTAGAGAGTAGTCTACAAAAGGTAGTCTTTCTATTTGTTGGTGGGCTTGATAAGCTTTTAACATATAAGCTAAAATTTGGTTTTCTCTATCAAGCACACGCACGGTTTTGGATATTAACGCGCTCAATGTTTCGGCTGAGAGCAGTTGCTGTTTATCGGGTAAAGGACCCTGTACGGCTGTGCCGGCCAAATAGGCCAGGGCCGCTGGATCTGTGGGTAACGTTGCATTTGAAAGGTCCTCGCCCGACACGTCGGCCAAATAGTTGATATATTCTTGTACCAACGGCTTTAGCTTTTGAACCATGTTGTCAATTCTTGCCGGGTCGCCGCTGCCTTGCATAGGGAATGGCTTTACTTGTCCAACAAGAAAATCATCTTCACTGGCTGCAACCCCTTTTATAGTGAACCGTTCTTGACCAATTGTAATTAGATTCATACGGCCATCATCCAAATGCTCCACTGCCGTAATGCGGGCCGTTGTCCCTACGTTGTAGAGATCGTCAGTATAGACATCGACTACGTTTTCTGATTGAGCCAGTTTATTTTTTGCCAAAACCACGCCAAATATTTGGTCGCCGCCCAAACACGCATTAATCATTGATTTATATCGGTCTTCAAAAATATGTAGCGGCAACATCATCCCAGGGAATAAAACCACATTTAAGGGGAACAATGAAATATTTGCGCCATCTGCTAACATTAATAATTTTCCTTAACCTGTGCCAGTACCATCAGGTTTGCTCTATACTTATACGTGTCTGGTAAATTTAATCTTCATTATTAGTTGGGGGTTATCCGCCTTGCAAATCTTTACACAATAAATAGCTCTTGTATTTTTGTAACGGCATCTTTAATTGTGTTACCCAGATAAACCCCGGATATATTTGATACAAGCGCCGGGTTTTGGTTAAATACTACGCCGCCAAAGGTAAACAGCGGTTTTTGCCAAAGGTGAGTCCTTTTATAGGTTGTATCTGAAATCCACTGTTCCTGATATTGCCGCTCTAGTCCAATTAAATTTTTTGCAGATTGTTCGGTAGCCGCAGAGAGGCATATAAGTTTAGGTTGCGCCGTCTCTATAGCCTGGTAAAACTCATCCGCGCCAAGATTAGGCCCTAAATAGATAACCAAAAAACCTCGTCGTCGTAAGTTTAGGGCTAACAAAAGCAGCCCTATTTCATGTTGATCTCCCGGCGCGCAAGCTAATAATACTCTTGGGCCGGTTTCTGGCATTGTGGCAGCATTTACCATAGCAATTAACTGCGACCATAAGGTAGTAATTGCGTAGTTATAAACTAAAAGACTAATTTCTCCCTTATGCCATTTTTGTTCAAGATTTTTAATAGTTTCCGAAAATAATCTTCCGGCTACAGTTTCAAGTGAGTATACAGCCAACGCTTCGCCAATGGCCCGCTCTACCCCAACACAGTCAAAAGATAGTAACGGAGTCATCAGTTTTTGTTGATAGTGAGTATTGAGCATAGCGCTATCTAAATCAGAAGCCGCTATTTGATCTGGTTTATCCGTAAATATTTTGCGGCAAAGATTTGGATTTTGGCTAACAAAGGTTCCTTTTCCGGCTCTAGTATAAGCAAATCCCTCGGCAATAAGTTCTTGTAAGGCACGACGCGCCGTCATTCGGCTTAAGTTATGATGTTGGCAAAGGTCGCGCTCAGATGGTAATTGCTGGTGCGAAAGGTAAACGCCTTGTTCAATTTGATTCTGCAACAACTCTTTTAGCTGAAGGTAAACAGGTCTGGGATGTTGTTTATCCAAATGCATAAACTTCCTCTACCAACGCAATGTATACCAGTATATACCAGTTCACCTTATTGTAACGTACTTTTTGTTACGTGTCAATGGTTTTTGTAGAGCAAAATGCAAGAATTTAAGGCCACTAGTACACGGCGGCGTAAATCCTTCGGTAGTTTATGGAGTGAAAAAGTGCACTTTTTCACTCCATAAACTAAGCAACGCGCTGCTTGTAACTACCGAAAGACTTCCGCCAAGCTGTACTAGTAATAATTTCTCATACGCAAATAGTAGCACTCATAAATTAAAGAGAAGTTAAATTCAAGTAGGTTTCAACGCCTCAGAAAGTTAAAATTTATCTGCTTTCCCCATACATTTGGGTGATTGGCTCAGCGCCAACCTTATGCTATAATTAGGCTAGCGTTAAAGCAGGTTATTTAGGGGGAAGTATTTATTACTATGGCGGTATCCTTGCAAGCAGAGGCAAACCCTCCGCGTGTTATTGTGGTTGACGATGACCAGGAGGTTGCCAAATCCATTGAAGCAACCTTACGACGGAATTATCAAGTCTTTGTGGTTCATAGCGGTGTAGGGGCAATAAAAGAAGCTCGACGTCACTCCCCCGATATCATTGTATTAGATGTGGTTATGCCGGGAATGGACGGTTTTGAAACATGCCGTCAATTTAGAGTTGACCCTGCTTTAACCGATATCCCTATTTTGTTTCTCACTGCCCTGGGGCGGCCTGAAGACAGAGTGGCCGGTTTACGTGCCGGCGCCGACGACTACTTAACCAAACCCTTTAATTTAGAAGAGTTGCAACTTAGAATTAAAGCTATCTTACGGCGCATCTCGCCTGCAACTGCCGCCAATCCGCCAAATTCTCAAATTACGGTTAATGGCGCAGTTTTAGATAGACTTAGCTATCGTATTACTACTGACAAAAATCAAGCCACCCTTACGCCCGTTGAATTTGATTTGCTTTATCACCTGATGACGCATCCCAATGAGGTTTTTACCAGCGATAGACTACTTCAGGAAGTTTGGGATTACCCTTCGGAGAGCGGCAGCCCCGATTTAGTAAGAATGCATATTAAAAACCTGCGATCAAAAATTGAAGAAGACCCCAGCAATCCCGAATTCATTTTAACCATTCCCCGTCGAGGCTATACAATTGCCTCAGAATAAACCGCATCCTAAATAATAAAAAAGCCCACCTGATCAGGTGGGCTTTTTTTGTTGAACTACATTGAAACAACACTGTTTCTGTTTTAACTAATTCCTTTTTTAGCCGGCCAAATCTATAATTCTTTGCTGCTCCGTTATTGGCTCTAACGAATTGTTAAGCCTGCGGACGATACTGCTGGGCCGAGTTGACACATCGTTCAATGTTTGTTCTAGTTGATGAAGTTCCTGGTCAAAGGCATCCCCTGAGTAGGGGCTAACATCCTGCCCGCGCTCTTGTCTAAGCCAACCAATAAAGCTGATTAACTTATCAGAAAGAACACGTCCTGGTAACATCACATCCATAAACAACATTACTCCTTCCATCGGTTGTTAAAGAATAAATATTTCTACAGACTTTATTATGCGCTTTTAGAGATTATGGTTAAGGATGATCTTTAGTCGCCGCTATAACGATTGTCCCAATATCGCTGTAGTGGCAAACATCTTCTCTAGCGTATTAATAAAGACTGGATTATGTTACCCAAACGTCAAGATTTTGCAAATCCTTCAATAGTGGATTTTGCTGACATAAATTCAGCGCGCCTATTACTAATTGTGGTATAATTAGATAAGAGCTATTTTGATAATTGTTTGGAACGTTTTGTTCAATCAGACGAAAGACGATGGACGAACGACAAAACCCCTGTTGTATCGTTTCATTCGTCCGCCGTCGTTCGTCATTCGTCCTTTTTTACGGCTACATTGAATTACCAAATCCCCTCGATAAAGGAAAACATATGGTAATCATTAACGGGGCTTATGGAGAAGGTGGAGGACAAATTCTTCGCACGGCCCTGGTTTTGGCAATAATTCTAAATCGACCCGTTTGCATTGAAAATATCCGGGCCGGACGTAAAAATCCCGGCCTGACCGCCCAACACCTAACCTCTGTGCGGGCCGCCGCTATGATTTGCGATGCCGCCCTTTCCGGCGACACATTGGGATCGACACAACTTACATTTGAACCCCGGCAACCGCCGATTCCGGGTCTGTATGAATTGGATGTAGCCGAAGCCCGCGAGGGTGGCAGCGCCGGAGCGGCCACTTTGGTTTTGCAAACCGTGTTGCTGCCTTTGGCAATGGCCCACAATTCCAGCACGGTCACGGTAAAAGGGGGAACCCACGTAGCCTGGAGTCCTTCATTTCACTATCTACGCAACGTTTATTTGCCAATGGTTGCCGGCCTGGGCGTGGACGCAAACGCCGAACTGTTAGCCTGGGGTTGGTACCCGGCGGGCGAAGGCGAAATAGCTGTGGAGATTCCCGGTCAGGCTTTTACTGACCACAACGCGAGTCGCAAACCCAACCAAAATTGGCTGGACCGGGGCGAATTGAAACAGATCAAGGGTGTTGCTGTAGCCTCAAGCCTGCCGGCTCACATTGCCCAGCGCATGAGCGACTACGCTGCCAGACGCCTTGAAAAAGCGGGATTACCAGTTTCAATTGAACCGCAACGAGTTCGTTCTACCTCGCCGGGGGCCGGCATATTTTTGATGGCTGAATACGAGTCGAGCCGGGCCGGTTTTGGGGCGCTTGGTAAAAAAGGGAAACCTGCCGAACGAGTCGCCGAGGAAGCGGTTAAAGCGGCGCTGGCGTTTCACCGAAGCGCCGCCATTTTTGATGAGCATCTCACCGACCAGCTTATTTTGCCGATGGCTTTATCCGGTTACTCCGGCGTTTTTTCAGCCGAGCGAATATCTAAACACACCTTGACCAATATCCGGGTAGTCGAGCAGTTTTTAGGCTCGGTGGCAAAAGTTAATAGAAAAAACAACACCATTCAATTTCAATCACAACAGTGAGTTAGCGGGTATGGCTTCTACAAAAAAATCCCCCAACATCTTAATCATTGACCCAAACGATAGCGCTGCTTTGCGCGCCAATTTGCAGCAGCAATTTGGTTTAGGAGTTGAACATTTGACGCAAGGGCAAACGGCGCTGGAAACCGTGCAGAATATCAGGCCGGATTTGATTGTGCTGAATGCCAACTTAACAAACCCACCTGCCGACAGATTGCTTTCGGCGTTGATGGCTCAAAACATAACTCCGCCGGTGGTTCTGGTTGATGCTAATGGCGACACCGCATCAACCGACATTAATTATCCCCACATTATTGGCTGGATTAACCAACCCTTTACCGCCTCAGAGCTGGCTCTACTCATCCAGACCGCCCTGGAACACCCCCTGCCCGCCGGCGAACTGGTGTTGGCCAAACGAGCCGAACTGGTCGACGCCAACCGGCGTTTAGCGCATCGAGTGCAAGAGCTGCAAACTCTGTTTGAAATCGGCAAATCTGTAACCTCTCAGCTTGACCTGGAGAGCGTGTTGCGCCTGGTGGTAGAAGCCGCCGTCAACCTGACCGGAGCCGATGAGAGTTATCTGCTTTTGGTTGATGATGCCAGCGGCGATTTGTATCTCCGCGCTCAAAACAACTTGAGCGCCGAGGAAACCAAAAAGTTCAGGATTAAGGTTAAAGATTCCATTGCCGGGCAGGTGGTGCAAACGGGTCAACCCATTACCATATCTAAAGAAAGCGGAAGTTTAAAGGTAAAAACAGGCATCTCAGTTTACTCGTTGGTCAACGTGCCGGTCAATTTAGGCCAAAATGTAATTGGTGTGTTGGGGGCTAACAATCGCCGCCAAAAACGGTCTTTCACCCAAAATGATAAAAAGCTGCTCTCCGCGCTGGCCGATTGGGCGGCTATTTCCATTCAAAACGCCAAACTTTATGCCGATACCTGGCAATTTAGCCGTAATTTGGAATTGGTCAATGAAATTAGCCGGTTGGTTTCCAGCACACTTGATGTAGACCAAATTCCACATTTGCTGGTGCAACAAACCGCAAAAATTATAGGCGCAGAGTGCGGTTCGCTGGCCTTGATAGAGCAAGAGCAAGGGGGCGTAGTTTTTCAACTGGCCTATGACAATGAGGGTAATGAGGTAAAAGGACTAAAAGGTTTTTTGATGCCACTTGGCAGCGGCATTATGGGAGAAGTGGCTCAAACCGGCCAGTCGATTATAGCCAATGACGCTCAAAATCACCCAAACTGGTCGGCCCTGCCTGATCAAATAACCGGCTTTATCACCAAAAAGCTCATTGCCGTGCCGCTTATGGCCGAAGGCGAAATTTTGGGCGTGATAGAGTTACTCAACAAAAAAACGGGCGATTTTACCCAGGACGATATGCAACTTCTCTCATTGGTGGCTTCGGCTACGGCCAGCGCTATCAGGAATGCGCGTCAATACATGGCGCTTAAGCAAGCCCATATCGCATTGCGTGAGGCCCAAGAGCAGCGTATTGCCGCCGAGCGATGGGCGGTGCTGGGCAAAGCCGCCGGTAACTTGGCCCACAGAATTAACAACTCCACGGCGCTGGTTCCCGTTGCGGCTCAGCACTTACGCGAGTTGCTGGAACAGGTAGATATGCCGCCGGAACTTCGGGAGAGAGTTGAAGGTAATTTGGGCCGGATTGAGCGGAACTCGCTTTATACGGTTGACCTGGCCGTGGTCCTGTTACGTCGCTTTAAGAAAAAACCTGCCGAGGCTCATGATATTAACCAATTGGTAGAACAGGCATTAGGGTTAATTGAAATCCCCAAAACCATCAATCTGATTTGTCATCTTGACCCTGCTCTGCCCGCTGTAGATACCAGCGATTTGCTGGTTGAGGTCTTTGTGGAACTTATGACCAATGCTGTACAAATGATGGCCGGACGCGATGGGCTGCTGCGGATAGCAACTTTTAAAGCCGGCAGTGATCGAGTGTCAATCCAAATTACCGACAACGGGGCGGGAATCGCCGAGGAGAATATCAAACAGGTATTTGATATTTTTTATACCACCAACCCCAGAGGATTAGGGTTTGGACTATGGTGGGTAAAAACCTTTTTAGAGCAGCAGCACGGCGAGATTACCGTTGAGAGTGAACCCAACGAAAACACAACATTTACCATCACTCTGCCGCGTAATCTACCTTCATTGCAATCTTCTCAATAACTTGGGGTGACTTTGTGCAGACCGCAGAGGTTTTAAAAACCTCTGCGGTCTTTACCCCGGAATATTGAGCAGTTACCTTCATTGCAATCTTTATAGAAATGAAGTAAGATGATGGCGCAAGGCTGCTGTGATAGCTTAAAGATGGAGGATACTAAGTTATGCGCAAACGTATTTTAGTAGTTGACGATGTGCCGGACTGGCGTGACCAGTTGCGAGAAATTTTGACAGGCGAGTATGAAGTAAAAACGGTGGAAAGCTACGATGCAGCCCAGATTATAGTTCGCAACCGGGAGGCTGAGTTGGTCATTGTCGACCTGCGCCTTAGTTTAACCGACGAGAACAACCGGCAGGGGATGGACTTGTTAAAGGAGTTGGCCGAGTACCGGATTAACGCTATTGTTTTAACCGGCTATCCAGAACATAAAAGCCAGGTAGAGGCCGAAGAAAAGTACAAAGCCTTTGATTTTATTGATAAAAGCGACGTCGCCGGCAATATTAGAATTATCCGCGATGTGGTACGAGAAGTTTTTAGTCTATTAGAAAGTAAGGAAAAAGCTAAAGCTCAATCTATTTGGGAAGCCAGCGCCGGGCGGGTGGTTTCTTTTACAGACGAACTATCCAGTTGGCCGCTGCGAAAATTTCGGAAAAAATAAATGAGTTTAGATCTCAATCTTGAAAGCATCATCTTACTTCTCTTTTTTATTGCGCCCGGTTTTCTCTTTACCCGGACCTACACGGCCTATCGCCCGCGCTATCACCGTGACCCCACGGCTTTTGAGCAATTTGTGTTGGCTATTGTGGGCAGTACCATTATCCATGCCGTTATCTTAACTATTGTTGCTTTGGGGGTATTACTTTATTCGGGCGTAACCGGGCGCTTGCTCTACCTGAATAATTTTTTTGACCTGACTGCTCCTATTACCAGCTACGCTTTGCCAATACTCTCGCTTTTTGTATTTGTCGGCATTATTTATTTGACTTTGAGCCTGATATTGGCCCGCCGAATGGCCTCCTTTTTGGGTCGCAAAATTGCGGTAGACCGGCCTCGGTGGTGGAAAGTTGCTTTAGGAGAAGACCCGCCGGAACCCTTTCTGTTATGGCACACCATACTCCAAATTGAGCCATTGCATTTAAATTTGACCCCGCCCCACCTGGCAATCCAAATGCGCAACGGCGAATATTTTGAAGGCGATCTGTACCGCATGCGCCTGGTGGGAGATGAGGAAAACACGGTTGAGTTGGCTTTACGAAACATCTATCATCGTCCCACGGCCTCCGACCAACACAACCAGCCGCCTCAAGATTTGCAGCCTTTAACCAATCAAGTTATCCTGCTCAAATCAACCGATATTTTGTGGCTCACTCGCAACGATATTCCACATAAAACCTGATAAGGAATCAACCAATGTTCGAAGTCGTCTTTCTGGGCACCTCTGCCTCTGCGCCCTCTGTGCATCGAGGGTTATCGGCCAATGTGATTTTGCACAAAGAGTATCGCTTTTTAATTGACTGCGGCGAAGGCACGCAGCGCCAAATATTGCAAAGCGGCCTGGGTTTTAAGCGTCTCAATAAAATTTTGCTTACTCACGGGCATTTAGACCATATTCTGGGGTTGGGGGGATTAGCGTCAACCTTTAGCCGCTGGGAAGCCATTGACAAAATGGAAATCTACGGCGGGCCAAGAACGCTGGAACGGGTTAAAGATTTATTGCTTAAGGTGGTTCTGCGCGCTGAAAAATTACCGCTAAAGCTGGATTTTATCACGCTCAAGCCGGGTTTAATTTTTGAGGACAAAACTTTTCAACTGAGCGCCTTTCCGGTATCGCACCGGGGAGCGGATTGTTTTGGTTTTCTCTTTCAAGAGAAATCGCGCCGCCCTTTCCTCAATGACAAAGCTGAGGCTCTGGGCGTTCCCATCGGCCCGGAGCGACGCCGGATTGTGGCCGGTGAGAGCATCACCTTGCCTGATGGCCGGGTAATTCAGCCCGATGATGTTCTTGGCCCGGAAATTCCCGGCGCCAAACTGGTTTTTATCTGCGATGCGGGCCGTACAGACAACCTGGTTGATGTTGCCCAAAACGCTGATGCGCTGGTCATTGAGGCTACATATCTGGATGTTGATGCTAAAATGGCCCATAATTTTGGTCATATTACGGCGACGCAGGCCGCCAAATTGGCTATTGAGGCTAATGTAAGCCGGCTTTACCTGACTCATCTCTCCCGCCGCTACCGGGAACAAGATGTCCTCAATGAAGCGCGAGCTATTTTTCCAAACACCATTGTGGCCAGAGATTTTGATCGGATTAAGGTAGTGAAGGAGAAGAGATAATCTTGTAGCATTTGTTGAAAGTAGTTGTCGGAGTAGAATCTTAGTAAAAGGGGTGTGATGTGACTACTATAACTATTAAATTGCCAAAAATTGATTATCAACGCTTAGAGAAAGCTGCAAAACAATCCGGTAAGTCTATTCAGACATTCATTTATGAGTGGATTATCCAGTTGCCAGAAATTGAGGAATCTTTTGACGTAACCCAGGACCCTGTTTTTCAGATGGAGGGGTATGATTCTGATGCTCCACCAGACCTATCGTTTAATCTTGATCGGTATCTTTATGAAGAAGAGTCACCAAACGGTGAAGGTTCTCCAAAATGAAACGGATTTTCGCGGATGCCAATGGTTGGATTGCCCTAAATAGCAAGAGAGATCAACTACACGATGTAGCGATGAGAGTAAATAAAGAACTGCTTCGAGAGGGTCATCGCTATGTAACTACTAATTTTATATTGGATGAAACCTACACAGGCTTGTTGATGAAGGTTGGGCATTTTGCCGCAGTAGATTTTGGAGAAAGAATCCGTAATTCACGTACCGTTCAAATTATTCACATCACCGAGGACATAGAAGATGAAGCTTGGAAGTTGTTCAAGCAGTACTCTGACAAAAATTTCTCTTTCACGGATTGCACTTCATTTGTGGTGATGCGTCAAGTAAACATGGTCGAAGCATTTACCGGCGATCATCATTTTGAGCAAATGCAATTCGTCGCTTTATTAAAGTGATGCATCAAATCCTCTATCACGGCGCTGCACAACTCAACCTTATCCTCACCGAGGTCCAACTTAACGCCTTTGAACGATACAGCCGGGAACTCGTTGCCTGGAATGAGCGAGTTAACCTGACCCGCATTGTCGAGCCGGAAGAGATTGCTATTAAACATTTTCTCGACTCGCTGTCTGTGTATCAGGTTTTAAGACCTGACACGTCTGGTAACACTGCCTTTTCAATGATTGACGTAGGCAGTGGGGCCGGTTTTCCCGGGTTGCCCCTCAAAATTGCACTCCCCGATATTCAATTGACGCTGTTGGAATCTACGGCAAAAAAAACGGCTTTTCTCCAACACATCGTCGATACGCTGCAACTGAGCGATGTCGCCGTGCTGACCGCTCGCGCCGAAGAGGCCGGTCAACAAGCCACGCACCGCGAACAGTATGATGCGGCGGTAGCCCGCGCGGTTTCCTCGCTGCCGGCGCTGGCCGAGTACACCTTGCCCCTGGTTAAAGTAGGGGGAATAGTCATTGCCCAAAAAGGCCAACACCCCGCAGGCGAGGTTGAGGCGGCAAGCAAAGCGCTGGACATTTTGGGGGGGCAAGTTAATCAAATTGTGCCCATTGAGTTGCCGGGACTGGATGCCGCGCGCCATTTGGTGGTCATTAAAAAAAAGAAATCTACGCCCAAACAGTATCCCCGTCGCCCCGGCCTGCCGGTCAAAAAACCCATTGTTGCAACAAATTAACCACGCCATAGTTTCTGTTGACGATGCCTTCAAATAGAAGTATACTTTGAGCATAACATTACCTGATAAGGAAACGCCGTAGGCTGGGGGACGGGCTATGCACGGCATAGCTAGGGGGTAGTTCCCCCGTTTTCTCCCCCATTTGAACGATGCTCGTATCGCGCGGCGCTGATAAGGAAATATTTTTGATAACACAAACCACTCAGAAACTCCAATTCTATATCCTTTTTCTCTTACTGGCGATGCTGCTCCTGGTCTCAAGCAATCCATTGCCGGTTGAGGCTCAAAACGGCACGGATGAATCTGACCCAACTGTTGAAGCAATATTTGAGACCCTCACCCCTACCGAGCGGGTGGGGCAGCTTTTTATGGTTTCTTTTAACGGAACCAATATCAACCCCGACTCTGATATTGTTGAATTGATACAAACGTACCGGATTGGCGGCGTCTTTATCTCGGCTCAAAACGAGAACTTTACCAATGACGGAAACACGCCCATCCAACTTTTAACGCTAACCAATCGTTTACAAACCATAGCCCAGATAGCGCCTGCTTCGGTTACAACCGGCGAAGGTGTAACCACGACTCTAACAACTACCCTAACATCTCCCGTGTTAACTGATACAGCGGATGCCTCTTATGCGCCTGTCCCTCTGTTTGTTGGCGTTAATCACGAGGGGGACGGTTTTCCTCATACCCAAATTCGGGGCGGCCTGACCGCTATTCCCAATCAAATGGCGATTGGAGCTACATGGGATACAGAGAACGCCCGCCTGGTTGGCGAGGCAGTTGGGCACGATTTATCGGTGTTGGGGGTTAATTTGCTCTTTGGCCCCTCGCTGGATGTGCTGGATAATCCACGCCCGGAACGGGACAACTCTTTGGGGACACGCGCTTTTGGCGGGCATCCTTATTGGGTGGGAGAAATGGGGCAAGCGTACATCCGAGGTGTTCACCAGGGTAGCGGCGGTCAGATTTTGACCATCGCCAAACACTTTACCGGCTTTGGCAGCAGCGACCGCGAGATTAACCAGGGAGTTCCTACCATTTTGAAATCGCTTGATGATTTGCGACAAGTGGAACTTTTACCCTTTTTTCAGGTTACACAGCTTGACCCGGATGATACAGAAGGCACAACTGATGGCTTGATGACAACCCACATCCGCTATCAAGGACTGCAAGGCAATGTACCCCTTAGCCTTGATGCCAGAAACCTGCCGGCTATTCTGGCTCTAGAAGAGGTGGCCCCCTGGCGGAACGCGGGAGGGCTGATTGTTAGCGCGCCGCTAGGCGTGCCGGCCGCCCTGGAAGGTATTGTAGCCAGCACAGAAACCTTTCCGGCGCGGCGGCTGGCTCAAGACGCCTTTTTGGCCGGGAGCGATGTTCTACTCCTGGTCGATTTTGCCTTTGCAGAAGACAGCGCCGATGCTGAAATTGTTAATATTAAGAATGCAATTGGCTTTTTTCAAGAAAAATATGCCAACGATCCCAACTTTCAGGCTGCTGTTGATAGAGCCGTGCGACGTATCATAAAAGCCAAAATAAAGATTTACGGCCAGGATTTGTTAAATGCCAATGCTCGGCAATCGGAAGGGGGGTTGATCAATTTGGGTGGTATCCCCGTTGACCTGGATCAAATTGCCCAGGCCGGCGTAACGCTTATTACCCCCGCTACCCAAGAGGGGCTAAGACCCCTGGCTAATCCTCCCCAGCCCGGAGAAAACATCCTTGTCTTTACCGATGACCGCCTGGGTAGAGATTGTCCCAATTGCCCCGAATTTCCGTTAATTGGCACAACAGCCCTGGAAGAGACAATACTCCAACTATTTGGGCCGGATGCCACGGGGCAAATATTGCCGGATCAGATTAACAGCCTCAGTTTTATAGACCTAAAAGATGTTGTGCTAGAAGAGGATTTGGGCGGCAATCCAGACGCCGAAGCCCTCATTGAGACTGCGGATTGGATCATTTTTGCTATGCTTAATATCGACACCGAAGCAGCGCCCCACTCCGATGCGGTCAGGGTTTTACTGCGAGAACGCTTTGACACCCTTCGAAATAAAAACCTGGTTCTATTTGCGTTTAATGCCCCCTACTTTTTAGACGAAACAGAAATTAGCCAGTTAACGGCTTACTACGGTTTTTACAGTAAAACACAAAATTACTTACAAGTGGCTGCCAGGCTGTTGTTTCACCAATTGGAACCCAGGGGGGCTTCGCCGGTAAGGATTCCCGCTATTGGACCTCTTGATCTTAGCCCTAATCCCGACCAAATTATCCAGCTTGAGCCGATTCAAAAAATCGACACGGATGATAACATTATTCCCTTAGAAAAACCTCTTGAAAATGACGTATCGATAGATTTAGAAATTGGCGAGCGAATTCTCTTTAGAACTAATGTAATTGTAGATAAACACGGCAACCCTGTACCAGATGGGACAAGGGTTGATTTTTTCCAGTTTTATCCTTTAGAAGGCTTATCTATATCGCCGCTTCAATCCAGTACCACCCAGGGTGTAGCCGAAATTACAATTACCAAAGAGAGAGACACCCCCCTCCAGGTTAGGGCTTCCAGCGATTTAGCTGTGCAATCTATTACGTTTAATATTGGTCCCGGCATTATAGATACCCCCACCCCCACCCCTACCCCTACGCCTACGCCCACCCCCACTCCTACCCCTACCGCAACATCAACGGCAACAGCTACGCCAGAGGCAACAGCTACGCCGACCATAGAGATAACACCTACATTAACGCCGCCTCCCCCAGAACCGCCGCTCCCTCCCAGACCGGCCACCCTTATTGATCTGGCCTATTCGCTGCTGGGTATGTTGCTCATTGGAGGGATTGCTTTTACCTTGGGGGGCGAACGTTTTGCATTGGAGGAAAGAGTTCGGTCTGCCCTGGTGGCTATAGCGGTTGGTTTAATTGGGTACGTCTGTTATACGCTTGCAGCCAGGGTATTTTCTGAGTCAGAATATATGCGCAGTATGATCCAGCGAAATGCAGCGGGCCACTGGGTAGCCCCCTTAATTAGTCTTGTATTTGCCATCTGCGGGGTATTTGTTTGGCATTTAAAACCAGGTCGAGTTTTTTGGAAGAAAGCTAAATGATGGAGTTTTGTCTCACGCCCAAACTGGAGTTTGGGAACGAGAAAAGAGAGGCAAAAAGTTACGGATTTGCTTCGCTAATAGGATTAGCTTGATTAAGTTGGGTCTCGTTCTGCGAGGAAATACCGGGGGTAAAGGTCAAAATAATAGCCAATGTTAACAGCGCCGTAATCAGGGCTAATAAGACCCGGTTTCGCCAAAAAGCAAAACGCCAGCCATTTCTGGTTTGACCGTTTACTACAATCGGTGCGTTTGCCAGCAGTTCTTGCCTAAATTGCTCAACGGTCTCCGGTCGATCTTCCGGGTGCAGCCCCAATGCATGTAAAATGGCCTGCTCCGTTTGGGGTGAAACATCGGGATTGATGTCTCTAATGCTTAACTGCGCCAACTCCTTAACCCGGATGTAGCGCGTTTTAGCGTCAGGAGGCGGTTGATTGGTCAGCAGGTGAAACAATGTCGCTCCCATCGAGTAGATATCAGAGCGAACGCCGGTGTGGCCGGAATCACCGCCAATTTGCTCAAGTGGAGCATATTGTATGGTAGCCCGGCCTTGCAAAACTGTTATAGTTCTATTATCATCTGGTAGCAACAGCTTTACCAGACCAAAATCAACAAGTTTAATGGTGCCGTTTGGCGTTAATTTAATATTTGAAGGTTTTATATCTCGGTGAAGAACCGAGGGGTCTTGGTGATGAAGATAGGTCAGGGCGTCCATTAACTGTTCTGCCCAGGTAAGAACTTGCTCTTCCGGGGTAAATATTTCTTTGTGGCGAGCATTTTCAATGATTTCACGCAAGTCCTGGCCGGGTACAAAATCCATAACCAGGTAATTGCGACCATTGTATAAGAAAAAATCTGAAACTTTGGGCAGGTTGGCGTGGTCCAGACGAGCCAGAATACTTGCCTCTCGATGAAAGGCAGTTTGAGACTGCTCCCGGTACTCTTTGGAAGCGTCCGCATCTGGCACAACTTCTTTAATAGCACAAAGACGCCCTTCCAGGCGTAAATCTTCCGCCTTGTAAATGGCGCCCATACCACCCTGACCCACCAAGTCCAGGATTCGATACCGGGACCACAAGATGGTGTCAGGGCTTAAAATATCTGACATTTTTCTTCTTCTCCACCTTAATGCACGTTGGTGCATTAAGAGTTTACCCGGCGTTTTACTTTAACGGGCAAATCTCTACCAGTAGCTTAATCGAACTGGCTGTATCTGTCAAAAGGCAGTATGTTCTATTGTATAATAACTGCAAGAAGGCGCTCAATTCAGGCTTAAGTTAAAGCTAAGGCTAAGATAAAACTCTCAGACTTGGCCTCAGCCTTAGCCTTAGTAATTATCTAAAAATAAGTTCCTGCAAAAGGAGTCAAAAAGTGCACTTTTTGACTCCTAAAATGGGAAGTTGTTTTTGGACGGTCACTTAGCCTTAGCCTGATAGTTACATTGTATAATTGATTTTGGAGGTAATAGTAATGCCTAATCAAGAAGTGGCTATGTTGTTTGTTCAAGAGGGAAACAGCCCTAAAACCCAGTGGCCGTTAACCAAAGCAAGCCATATCATCGGTCGAGACACGGACAGCGACATTCAAATTGATGAACGGCAGGTGTCGCGTCAACATGCTGAAATAGCCTATACGCCTCAATCTTATACAATACGCGATTTAGGGAGCAAAAATGGCACATTTGTAAATGGTCAGCCTGTTTCGCAAAAGGCGCAACCCATTCGCAATGGCGACGAAATAGGAATTGCTTTATGCGCCAAATTAGTATTTGTTGCAGAAGATGCTACCGCCCCAATTGTTATGATACCAGAACAAGAACCTGGAATCAAAATGGATTTGGCGGCCAAGCGTGTGTGGATTATGGGTCAAGAGGTTAATCCGCCTCTTTCTTTGGCCCAATACAACTTATTGGAACTATTATACAACAATGCCGGCAATGTTGTTTCCCGCGACGACGTGGTGAACGTTGTGTGGTCTGAGGAAGAAGCCGAAGGTGTTTCTGAACAGGCCATAGATGCTCTGGCCCGGCGACTACGGGAGCGCATTGCCGAAATAGACTCAGAAAATAAATATGTTGAAACAGTCAGAGGGCACGGGTTTCGCCTGAATCTGGCTAAAAATTACTAGGATTTTGGAGAAAAATTGTGTCAAAATATCGCCCACTCATTGGCATCCCTTGTCGACCCGATACCAGTGGTTTATATCCCAACCGTCCCATCAATGCTCAAAACCTGGCTTACTCCAACGCCATCATCCAGGCAGGGGGAATTCCGGTTTTAATCCCTGTAGAGGTACGCGGGGAATCTTTAAAAAATCTAATTGACCGGGTAGATGGTCTTGTTTTTTGTGGCGGGGGTGATATTGACCCGGTTTTTCATGACCAACCTCCCCAGGTAGATAATCTGTCCACAATCCAAAAGGACCGGGATACGCACGAGTTGGAATTAATCCGCCTGGCCATCGAAAACTATAAACCCTTTTTTGCCATATGCCGGGGAATTCAGGTGATGAACGTAGCTGCCGGCGGCAGCTTGTGGCAAGATATTTACAGCCAATATTCTCAGGCTATGCGTCATGATTATTTTTACCATAACGATAAACTGCCGCGCAACTATATTGCTCACGAAGTCAGGCTGGAAAAGTCGTCCTTGCTTAGTAAAATCTTGGAAACAGATCGTTTGCCGGTTAACAGTTTGCATCACCAGGCGGCCAGGGATATAGCGCCTTCACTAAAAACCGCAGGATATGCCGATGATGGCGTTGTGGAAGTTTTAGAAGTTGCCAACCACCCCTTTGGCCTGGGTGTGCAGTGGCATCCGGAAGAGTTGGTTGCGGAGCACGAATCGGCCCGCAAAATGTTTAACGCTTTTGTTGAGGTCTCGCGCAACGGACATAATGGGGCAGGGTTGTTCAGTTTTAAGGAGTAGTGTGTTTTTTGAACCGCCAAGAGCGCCAAGGACGCAAAGAATTTATAAAAATCTTGGCGATCTTGGCGGTAAAATCACCGGCGATTGGTGAGAACTGAACAGCAATTGGCAGGTTGGGTTGAGGTACAAAACCCAACAATCTTGGACCAATTGTGTTGGGTTTCATTCTTCAACCCAACCTACCCCTATTTTCAGAGGGAGCCATTACTCCAACAATAAGAATTCATCATTCATCGTTCATCAATCATCATTTTATACAAGGAGATCAGAGTCCCCACACCAGGTAAATGTAAACAGGGGTGGCAATAGCCATAAGCAAGCTAAGAGGAGCGCCCACCCGCGTGTAATCCAAAAACTTATAACCTCCCGGCCCATAAACCATCGCATTGGTTTGATACCCCACCGGAGTAGAAAAACTCATTGAGGCGGCAAACATGCAGGCTAATATAAAAGCCCGGGGGTCCAATCCCAATGCCTCCGCTACTCCCACGCCTACGGGAACCATTACCACAACTGCCGCGCTGTGAGAAATAAATTCTGCCAGAGTAACCGACATTAAGTAAAAAACGGCCAGAACGGCAACAGGAGGGAGGTAATCGGCGGAACGCGTGCCTAAATCGGCCAGCAACTGGGCGCCTCCGGTCCTTTGTAAAGCCAGTCCCAGAGGAATAATGCCGGCCAGCAAAAAATCACGTCCCACCTGATAGCCTCGTGTAGTTCATTGACCTTCAGGCAATCTGTCAAAACCATCAGTACACAACCAACAATAGCCGTGACCAAAATAGGATTTCCAAAAGCGGCCAGAATAACCACCCCGGCAATGATTGTTAGCGCCACCGGACCTTTCTCATTGCGAAACACCTCAAGCTCCGGTTCTTCAGTGACAACAAAACCGGCTTCTCGCTTGATCTGCTCCAAAGCCTCGGCGGAACCCCGCAGCAGCAGCGTATCCCCAAAATTCAAGATTACTTCACGTAGCCGCTCCCGGATAAGCGATCCATGTTTGCGGATGGCTATGATCGTGCAGTTATAGTGATAACGGAAGTTGGTGCTTTCAACCGTGCCGCCAATCAGGTCTGAGTTGGGGCCAATTACCACCTCCAAAAGCCCGCGCTTGCTGCTCTCCAATCCCTGCTCGCCCATATGAATTTCTGGTTCAAGCGCTAGTTTCTCTCCCTCTGAAATTTTGAGCAGTTGCTTGGAGTTTGTTTTTATGAATAAGGTATCATGAGCCTGAAAAGGTTTGTCGGCCAGAGGGTGCTCTAACTTTCGTCCATTTCTAAGAATTTCCAGCACGTGAATATCATACTTTTCTCTTATCCGACTTTCAACAACAGTTTTATCTATCAGTGCGGAGTCCTCAAGCACAATGACCTCGGTTAGATAATCTTTAAGCCGATAACTCTCTAATGCCTCCTGCTCAATGTGTCGCTCCGGAAGCAATTTCCGGCCAAAAAATATAAGATACAATGTCCCCGTGCCAAAAATGAGCAGGCCAATTTTGGTAAACTCAAACATGCTAAATGGCTCGTAGCCCTCTTGGACTGCCAGCGAACTGGCTAAGATATTGGTTGCCGTGCCAATGAGGGTAGTTGCTCCCGCCAGTTGCGAGAAGTACGAGAGCGGAATGAGCAGCTTAGAGGGGGCGCGGTGGTGTTCGCGGGCCATAGTAATTACCGACGGAATCAAAATTGCTACCGCGGCCGTATTATTGATAAAGGCCGAAATAGGGCCAACAACCAGCATTACGGTAACAAGCTGCCTTATCTCGCTGTGCCCGGCAAGGCGGATCATATGATGAGCCAGCCAATTAACTACCCCGGTGCGGTAGATACCCGCGCTCAAAATAAACATAGCCAAAATGGTGATTGTAGCCGGGTTGCTAAAGCCGGAAATAGCCTCTTTTGGCGTTACCCCCAAAATAGGCCCCAAGACCAAAACCACGGCCATAATTGAAAAAGCTACAAAATCAATGGGGTAAATGTCGAGCATAAAAACTATTAAAGCCCCAAATAAAATGGCAAAGGCCAAAGCAATTGCAAATGTCACGCGTGGTTCTCCTCTAAAACCTTGTCATTGGTCATTTGTCATTTAATTGCGCCAACTTTTATAATGTGCGGGCGGTGGTTAAAGATAAATGACCAGGGACAAATGAAAAAGGATGCCATCTATGATGACTCCTTAAGTCCTTGCTTCGTTTTCAACTGGAATTTAAGAACGAAAATGAAGAAATCTTTTTAACTTTTGTACGCAACCAGATAAGCAATCGACGATTGCCACGGCGCTGCTTTTTCGGCCAACTGGCGTTGAAATACGGTTTTGAGCGTTTCCAATTCCGACAAATCAACGCCAATGCCGTCTCCCTTTTTGAGCAGATGTTGGGCAAATGTAGGCCGATTACCCTGCGACTCCTGGCCAAACCAGCGTTCTATCTGCCCGGCGCTAATTCGCCATTCTGAAACGCTGGTTTCTATGATAATTTCTGTTTTTAAGAGACCCGCTTCCTCAAAAATTCTTTGCAAGTCAATTCCGTCCCAATTAACCATCGGGTCATCTGCATCAGCGTAAATGGCCTCTTCAGCGCCGGCCACACGTTCAACCAGTTCGGCAGGCAAGGCAGAAAGATTGACCAGTTGGCATAATCTCTGAGTGCGCCTGGGGATAATCTCGGCCAGCGCCAATCGCCCTCCGGGCTTTAGCAAATTTACAATCGCCTCAGCAGAGCCGGTTTTATCGGCCATATTGGTAAACACATTACGCCCAATAATCACATCAAAAAATGATGAGCGATGCGCGATGAACGATGCGTCCTCATTCATCATTCCGCGTTCATCATTCATCATTTTCCATTCCCCCGTCACCGTGCCGGTTAAAATGACGGGACGTTCCAGAGCATCCAGGTTGCCGGCCTGTTGGTTAAACGCTTTGGCCGTTTGCCGGTTAGCAACCAGCGCCCACACCCCACCCACCGGCGCTCGCCGGACAGCTTCCCAGGTTAGCAAGCCGGTACCGGCATTCAAATCGAACACCAATTCGTGTCGCTCCACTTTAGCCAGGGCAAAAACTTTATCGCGGACCTGTCCCAACTGCTGCCCAACGCTACTCAAAGTCCGTTGCAGCCAGCGATTTTGCGTGGCCGGTCCCTTGCCTGCTCTTTCGACCTGGCCCCCAAGCAGCAAATCCGGCTCCAGCATAGCCGCCAACTGCTCTTCTCGCCGCCGAGCCACCTGTTCCCGGATAGTAGCTTCGTAGCCTTGATCGCTGGGTTGGTAAAAGACGCGCCCTTGCAGGCTATCGGGCAAATATTGCTGGGCGACCCAGTGGTCTCGGTAGGCGTGGGGGTAAAGGTAGCCCTTGCCGTGCCCAAAATCATCACCATCGCGGTTGCCGTCGCGGATGTGGTTGGGCGGTTCGGCCTCGCGCTCCTGCTCAATCGCCGCCAGCGCGTCTAACAAGGCAAAACCGGAGTTGCTCTTAGGCGCGGTAGCCAGGTAAAGACAAGCCTCGGCCAGATGAAAACGCCCCTCCGGCATCCCCACGTAATCAAACGCCTGGGCCGCCGCTGTAACCACCCGCAGAGCGTTTGGGTCGGCCATGCCCACATCCTCCCCGGCCAGGATAATCATCCGCCGAAAGATAAAGCGGGGGTCTTCTCCGGCGTAAATCATCTTGGCCATCCAGTAAAGGGCGGCATCGGGGTCTGAGCCGCGCAGAGATTTGATAAAGGCGGAGATGGTATCAAAGTGGGCGTCGCCGTCTTTGTCGTACAGCACTGCCCGGCGCTGGATTGACTCTTCGGCTACTTCGGTGGTGATGTTAATCAGACCGTACTCGTCGGGGGGGGTGGTCTCGACGGCCAGTTCGATGGCATTCAGCACGCCCCGCGCATCGCCGTTGGCTACGTTGACCAGGTGATCGAGAGCGCCTTTGGTTAAATTGACTTTGAGTTTGCCGTAGCCGCGTTCTTCATCGGCCAGGGCTTGCCGGGCGATGCCGCGCAGGTCATCCTGGTTAAGGCTACGCAGTTGAAAAATGCGCGAGCGAGAGACTAGGGCTTTGATGACTTCAAAGTAGGGGTTTTCGGTGGTGGCTCCAATTAAAATTACCGTGCCGTTTTCTACGTGGGGCAGCAGCGCGTCTTGCTGAGCCTTGTTAAAGCGATGCACCTCGTCGATAAAGAGGATGGTTTTTTGGCCGAACATCCCCCGTTTGTCCTGGGCTATACTGATGGACTCTCGGATATTTTTAACCCCGCTCAACACGGCGTTAAGGGCGATAAAGTGGGCGTCGGTGGTGTTGGCAATAATCCGGGCCAGGGTGGTTTTACCCGTACCCGGCGGCCCGTAAAAAATAACCGATGAAAGCTGGTCGGCCTGAATAGCCCGCCGCAGTAGCCGGCCAGGCCCCACAATATGCTCCTGGCCAATAAACTCGTCCAGCGTGCGCGGGCGCATCCGGGCGGCCAGCGGGGCTTCTTTTTCTATTTGTTGCTCGCGGGCGTGGTCAAATAGGTTCATTGGGGTATTTTAACACAAAAACCAAATTTTAGATTTGTGAATTGGGGACGAGAGAAATAGGATTAACTACCAGTACTCACGCAGTTGCCGTTCAGTGTGCAATTTTGCGCTTCATTTAGAGCAGAATTGGCAGAATATTAGAATAAAATTCTCTCATTCAGCTAATTCTGCTCTAAACTGCGTAAATACTGTAACTACGTTAAGACATCGTGTAGATTATACCACGAGGCGGGGGTAATAAAAAGAACCGGCCGGTCAACAACCGGCCAGTTCCAACAAATCTTGCCCCAATCCTCAAACTAATCTATTCCGTCAATACCCCCAACTGACGTAAAATGTCCAATTCATCGGGCAAGGGGTCTTGCCAGAGCCAATCCACGTTTAGCCAAAATCCGGCTACGCTCAGGCTATGATAAATCCCCTCAACATCGGGCAGCGAGAGATGATAGTGACCGTCATCGCCCAGGTTATAAAATTCGGCCTGGCGGCGGATAGGGTCGAGCAGCCAATATTCGGGAACGCCTTCGCTTTCATATTCTACAAATTTGCGTCCCCGGTCCCGGCTTATGCTCTCAGGTGAGATGATTTCGACCACCAAATCGGGCGGGCCGGCCAGATAAGTTGGCTGCAAGCGATCCAGGCTCTCAGTTTTTAGAAAAATCAGGTCAGGCTCACGGCCTTGATCGGTTACTTGTAATCGGACCAAAAAAGGGGCGCTGATTAACCGGCCCAGATTACGCCGGCGGATGTAAAGGCGTAGTATTGAAGTTAGCCAACCACTTAAATCTTGATGTTCTATTGAAGCAGGGGATGCCATAATAATCTCTTCATCCTCCCATTCGGCATGTGTATCTTCATCGGCCCAGGCCAGGAACTCGTCAAAAGTGATTTTGCCCTGAGGCGGCGCTTTGCGCTCAATAAATTCTATCTTTTCCATAAGATCATCCTTCCAGGCAATGCCTTGCTATAAGGTCCCGTTATGATGAGTGTTGTTTCTAATTATATTAGAGATTTTACATTATAAGTAGCATTACAGCAATCTATATTTTATCTATGAATTTCCGAAAAGGATGTAATATGAAACTGCTTGTTGCGAAGGGTTGTACAAACATACGCAATGTGCTATATTATCGGTAGTCGGTTTAACAACGTAACCATAATTAGGGACGTGGAAAGAGATCGGCATCCAATTGATGGCATAAACCAACAAGCGCTATGGGAGGCAGGTTGGCGCTTGTTGCTCTGATGATGTCTATAGGATGAACTACTCTGCTATGTCCCTTGTGTTTTTAGCATTTCCAGGGAAGGATGCGTTATGGTCGATACTTACCAACCCAGGCTGCAATCAGTACACATGCCAAGAAACAGCAACAACCGCGCTCTGTTTCTTGAAGATTATTTGATATTCACCAAAATCTTCAGCGATCCGCTTTTGAAGAGGCTGAGTGAACCCCGCACCATTGAGGCTACAGGCATGCCTCAGGAATTTCTGGCTAACTTAGTCCTAAAAACCCTCTATTTTGGGGCAACGATGAAAGGTTGGCAGGTAGCGCAGGCAATACGGCTGCACTTTAGCAGCGTGGTTGAACCTGTTTTGCAAACGCTAAAATCTCACCATTTAATAGAGGTTGTTGGCGGCAATAGCCTAAATCGAGCCTCGTATCGATACGTTATCACCGGCAAGGGAGCGCAGCGGGCGCGGGAACTGCTAGAGCGCAACCGCTACGTGGGGCCATGTCCTGTCACCTTACGGCACTATATTGACGTAGTTAAACTCCAGGCAGAGAATAGAACCCTGGTTTACGAATCAGACGTGCGATTAGCTATGCGAAATCTGGTTCTATCACAAGAAATTATTGACCGGATTGGCCCGGCGGTAAACTCGTTTAAGTCAGTCTTTGTTTACGGCCCGCCGGGTAACGGCAAAACCAGCATTGCCAAAAGTATGGCGCGTGAGTTGTTGTCGGGCAATATTATGGTGCCTCACGCAATTTTTGAGGATGGGCAAGTTATCAAAGTGTTCGATAGCGAGGCGCATCCTGTTATAAATAGCGAGCAGGCTCAACTGGCCGAAGCAAACGGCCTGGACAAACGTTGGGTACGCTGTGATGCGCCGGTTGTAATGGCCGGGGGCGAATTGACCATGCAAGACCTTGACCTGGCCTGGAGCGACACAAACCGCTATTATGAAGCGCCTTTGCAACTAAAAGCCAATGGCGGCATGTTACTGGTTGATGATTTTGGCCGCCAATGTGTAGACCCCAAAGAGTTGCTTAACCGTTGGATTGTCCCTTTAGAAGAACGGCTAGATTTTTTAACGTTTCATACCGGCAAAAAATTTGCGGTCCCTTTTGAAACTCTAATAGTTTTCTCCACCAATATTGATCCTGCATCTCTGGTAGATGAGGCTTTTTTACGGCGCATTCGTCACAAGTTTGGTATAGACAACCCTACCCAACAGCAATATTACCAGATATTTGTTAATGAGTGCAAAGAACGCGACATTAAGTTTGAGCAAAACGCCTTTATTCATCTGCTGCGCGAACATTACGTAAAAGAAAAACGTCCTCTAAAAGCGTGTCACCCCCGTGATTTGCTGGACCAACTGGCCGATTTTGCTATGTATCACGGTAAACCATTAATTATGACAACTGATCTGATAGACCGGGCCGCTCGCTCCTACTTTGCCAAGTTATTTTAACATCAATTTCATTGGCGAGTTTGCTATATTGAGGCAAATTATGGGGACATGGCCCGCCAAATAAATAGTATTGGTTTACAAAAAACCCAATGGCGATGAATTGCCATTGGGTTTTTGTTTTATCAAAGCTACGCTTTGGACTCCTGTTTTAGCTTGCCACCGGCTCAGCGACTACATCGTAGACAGTTTCAAAAACAATGCTGTCTTCTCGATAGTCAACCCTAATTGTGTCGCCCTCTGCAAATCTGCCTTCTAATAGGGCCATAGCCAGCGGGTCTTGCAGTTCGCGCTGGATAATGCGTTTGAGGGGTCTAGCCCCAAAAACAGGATTGTAGCCCGCTTCGGCCAGGTGGAGTTTGGCGGCATCGGTTAGCTCAAGCGATATTTTGCGCTCGACCAGTAGTTTGCTCAAATGCTTTAGTTGGATGCCCACAATCTGCGCCAAATCCTCGCGGCTCAGGCTGTGGAAGGTGACGATGTCGTCAATCCGGTTCAGAAATTCGGGCCGGAAATGCTGGCGCATAGTCTCCATTACTTTCGACTCGCCGGCCTCCGCTCCTAACTCCATAATATAGTGGCTGCCAATATTGCTGGTCATAATCACCACCGTATTTTTAAAGTTGACCGTGCGCCCGTGCCCATCGGTCAAACGACCATCGTCCAGCAATTGCAACAAGGCGTTAAAAACCTCCGAATGGGCCTTTTCAATCTCATCGAACAGAACCACGCTGTAGGGCCGGCGTCGCACGGCTTCGGTCAACTGGCCGCCCTCGTCGTAGCCCACGTAACCGGGGGGCGCGCCAACCAGACGACTTACGGTGTGTCGCTCCTGATACTCGCTCATATCGATGCGCACCATGTTGTCTTCGTCATCAAACATAAACTCGGCCAGAGCGCGAGCCAACTCGGTTTTGCCCACGCCGGTTGGTCCCAAAAAGATAAAGCTGCCAATAGGCCGGTTGGGGTCTTGCAACCCGGCCCGGCTCCGACGGACGGCATTGGCTACCGCTTTAATAGCCTCGCCTTGACCCACCACCCGCCGGTGCAGGCGATCCTCCATTTTGACCAGCTTCTCAACCTCCCCTTCCAGCAGCTTGCTAACGGGAACCCCGGTCCAGCGAGACACAATCAGGGCGATTTGCTCAGCGTCAACTTCCTCTTGCAGCAGGGCGCCTTTAGCCTGAAGCTCTTTGAGTTTAGTTTCTTGCTCAACTAATTGAGCCTCTAAATCACGCAGCGTAGTGTAGCGCAGGCGTGCCGCCGTTTCCAGGTCTGTGTTGCGCTCGGCTTGCTCAATTTCAATGTTGGTTTGCTGAATTTGGCTTTTGATTTCCCCCAGTCCATGAATTATACTTTTTTCATTTTCCCATTGAGCGGTTAGGGCGCGACTCGTCTCTCTAAGGTTGCCCAACTCTGCTTCCAATTTTTTCAAACGATCTTTACTGGCTTTGTCTTTCTCTTTTTTCAAAGCTTTCTGCTCAATTTCCAATTGTAGTATCTTACGGTCAACACTATCCAACTCGGCGGGTTTGCTGTCAATTTCGGTTCGCAGTCGGGCGGCGGCCTCGTCAATCAGGTCGATGGCTTTGTCGGGCAAGAAACGGTCAGAGATGTAACGCTGACTCAGGGTGGCGGCGGCAATTACGGCCCCATCCTGAATGCGCACATTATGGTGAGTTTCGTATCGCTCTTTTAAGCCGCGCAAAATGCTGATGGTATCCTCCGCCGACGGCTCATTGACCAGTACCGGCTGAAAACGTCGCTCTAAAGCGGCGTCTTTTTCAACGTGCTTACGATACTCATCAAGCGTAGTTGCGCCGATGGCGTGCAGTTCGCCTCGGGCCAGCATCGGCTTGAGCATATTACCGGCGTCCATTGCCCCTTCTGCCGCGCCTGCGCCAACAACGGTGTGCAGCTCGTCGATGAACATGATAATTTGTCCCTGGCTGCCGGTTACTTCTTGCAGCACGGCTTTTAGGCGTTCCTCAAATTCGCCCCGGTACTTGGCCCCGGCTACCAACGCCCCCATATCCAGAGCTACAAGTTGTCTGTTTTTTAACCCTTCGGGGACATCGCCGCGCACAATGCGTTGAGCCAACCCCTCAACAATAGCGGTTTTGCCCACACCAGGCTCGCCAATGAGGACGGGGTTATTTTTGGTACGACGACTGAGAACTTGCACCACTCGTCTAATTTCATCGTCACGGCCAATGACCGGGTCCAGTTTGCCTCTTTGGGCCAGGTCGGTCAAATCGCGGCCATATTTAAGCAGAGCTTCGTAGGTGCTTTCCGGGTTTTGGCTGGTAACGCGCTGGTTGCCCCTAATACGGGTGAGAGCTTGCAATACGGCATCCTGGGTCAACCCGTAGCCGTGCAGCAATTTTCCAGACTTGCCACGAGCATTACTTAGAACCAAAAACAGGTGCTCGGTAGAGACATACTCATCTTTCATAGTTGCGGCGGTTTTTTCGGCGTCGCGCAAAATATTGCTTAATGCCCGCGACATGCTGGGGCGAGAACCGCCGTAGACTTTGGATTTTTTTTGCAACTCAAATTCGATTGTCTGGGCCAGGGCGTCAGGGTCGGCGGCAAGGTGGCGGGCTATTTGCGGCACAACGCCATCTTTTTGCCGAAGCAAGGACAGCAGTAGATGACGAGGTTGGACTTCGCTGTGACTATATTCTTCGGCCAGACTCTGGGCCTGGATGACAGCCTCTTGGGCTTTTTCAGTAAATTTGCTTAGATTCATCGGTTAAGCCTCCTTATAACGTGGAGTTTTCATAACCTTAAATATAGGGGACAACTATTAGAATTGCAATAGATTTTTGGCAACTATTTACCCCTCATGTCATTTCGAGGCTGCAAGCCGAGAAATCCCAGGAGTCGTGTCTATAAGACATGATGTTTGGCATCAAGAGTGAGCCAAGCGTGCCAATCACCCTTGAATTTAGACCGACCTCCGCAGGGATTTCTCCCGATGGTCGAAATGACATGTTCTGACTCAGTATAACTCTGTGCAACGGTCGAAATGACATACTTGAACAGTTACGATTTTTGCTGGGGGGTATTAAAGAGGTTAATCTGCCAGTTTGCGTAATTGTTCAAAAAGGTCGCGCTGTTCAGGGGTGAGGTCGGTAGGCAAACGCACATCAAGTTGAACGTACATGTCGCCATAATCATTGGATTTACAGAGTTTGGGCATACCTTTGCCCCGCAACCGAAGACTTTGCCCGTTTTGTAATCCGGTCGGGATTTTTAACTTGACATCTCCGGACAGGGTAGGCAGGTCAATTTCGCCGCCTAAAACAGCGGTGTACAGGTCAATCTGCGCCGTGGCATACAAGTCATCTTCTTTACGCTCAAAGCGAGGATCGGCGGCAACTTTTATTTTAAGGTATAGATCGCCTGCCTGGCCTCCTCTAAAGCCGGAGTTGCCCTCGCCGCGAATACGGACTTTGGTGCCGGTTTTGGCCCCGGCGGGGATTTTTACCTCTAAACGCCGTCCGTCTTTGTTCAAGCGCCGGGTAGCGCCAAAGTAGGCTTCGGCCAGACTGATTTCAATTTCTTGCTCTATATCCTGACCGGTCTGGGGCTGCGAGCGGGACTGGTAGCTGCGTGCCCGGCGCGTACCGGGAGAACCCCCATCGCCAAAAATAGCGGCAAAAAAATCAGAGTATTGGGGGTCGCCTCCAAATATGTCCTCTACACCGTCTGCATAATGCACCCGCACCCGATCGTCTGCGTTGGCCCACTGCCCCCAGTCAAAGCCGCCCGGCTGCCCGGCTTGTTGCCAGCGCTGCCAGTTGGTCCCCAGTTGATCATAAGTGGCCCGCTTTTCCGGGTCGCTAAGCGCTTCATACGCTTCGTTAATCTCTTTTAGTCGATCTTCAGCCTGAGGGTCATCCGGGTTAACATCAGGATGGTATTTACGGGCCAACTTGCGATAGGCGGATTTTATCTCCTTTTTGTCGGCATTTTTGCCAACGCCCAGGATTTTGTAATAGTCTCGGTATTCCATAGAGAAAGTTTCCGTAACTATCCAGTCGCTCACAACATTTACAGGTCTTGGTAATTAGGGATTGGTAAATAATAATTATTTTGCGTAAGTCATAACCAATTACTATTTACCAATTACCAAATTGTAACCTGTAGCAGGATAGGCCGAATAGTTACAAGTTTCAAAAATAACGCTAACGCAAACGAGCAGAAATAGTGGCTATCCACAAAAAAAGCAGGATGCCGGGGGCAAGCAAGCCGCCAAAGCCCATACCCAATATGCCCGACATCAAGGACAAGAGCAAAAAGGGCGCGACGCCCAAAAGAAAAGAGCCAACTACCACGTGCCTCAAATATCGAGACCGGCGCCTTTGAACCCCCCAGCGCACAGCTTCGGCAATAGCGCCGGTTGCAGCGGGAGCAACAAAAAAGCCAATAATAAGCGCAAAAAATCCAAAGCTGCCTAAAATGGTTGTAAATAATCCGGCCACAATCAATGAAAACGGTACGGCAATAACTGCCGCAATAATATAATCCTTATTGCCGCCGGTGTAATATTTATCTTCTTGCTGGCGAATACAGTCCGGGCAGCGAAACCCAACCGGGGTTCGCACAGCGCATTTGGGGCAAATAAACTTATTGCACCGATTACAGCGCAATCCTGTCTCGGTTTGGGGATGACGGTGGCAAAAGCCCACGCCGGTATCAACTTTAACTTTTGCTTCTGCGCTTTTCTCTTCCGTGAGCGCAGCGCCGGGGTTTTGGGCGGCCAGTTTCTCTTCCACCAGGGTCAAGCCGGCGTTGGCCTCGATATGGTCAGGGTCAAGGTTTAGAGCTTTGGCAAAGCACTCCTTTTTTTCTTCTAACGACTCAACCACACCGGCCAAACCTAACCAGGCGTCAACATTATCAGGCGTTTGTTGGGTAGCTTTTGTCAGCAGGCGGCGAGCCTGGTCCGTATCTCCCACGCGGGCAGCGGTTAAACCTTGTTGAACTAAATCTTCTGTTAACTCACTCATTAGATTTTAAGCGCTCCAAATAATCTGGTTGGACGGGCTTTCAAGCCTGTCCCGCAAAAGACAACTTCTATGATGAGATGATTAGGTAATTGTTTGGAGCGTTTTATTCAACCGGACGAACGACGATGGACGAACGACGAATACCCTGTGCTATCGTTTTACTCGTCCGCCGTCGTCCGTCATTCGTCCTTTTTTACGGCTACATTGAATTACCGAATCCCCTTATAGTATTACCTCGCAACATTTGCGTTATCCGCGAGAATCATTTGTTCATTGTTAATTGCTCATTGTTAATTTGCGGCTTGCCGCGCTATGATACTAAACCTATCGTTTTTTGGTTTGAGGCCAACCCAGGCGACGCATCAAGGTTCGATAAAAATAGTTTTTTTCTTGCAAGCGCAAAAAACGCACCACCGAGGGGCTGGCATTCATAACTATCTCATCACCATCGACCAGCTCTATCTCAAATTGACCGTCGCCCGTCAAAATGGCTGTGTGGTCGGTTGAAACCCGAACTCGAACTGTAACCCCACTTGATAACACCAGCGCCCGATCCAGACTTAAGTGCGCGGCCAGAGGAATCAGAAGGAAATTCTCTAATTCCGGCGGTAAAATTGGGCCGCCTGCGGCCAGAGCGTAAGCGGTAGAGCCGGTTGCGGTAGCAATAATCAACCCATCAGCCGTATAGGTGGTTAAAAATCCCCCGTCAATGTAAGTATCCAGCCGAACTACCCGGGGCAAATGCCCCCGGCTGATAACAATTTCATTCAACGCTTCGTAAACGTTGATCGCTTCCCCATCGCGGCAATGCTTGGCGTGAACCATCATTCGCTCTTCTACCCAATAATCGCCAAGAAATGCTTGCCGGATTCTATCGGGCCACTCGGCGGGTTGTATCTCGGCCAAAAAGCCAAGTCGCCCCATATTTATGCCTAAAAGAGGAATGTTATGACGGGCAGTTAAGCGAGCGGCTCGTAGTAATGAACCATCGCCCCCAAGCGTGATAAGCAGGTCTAGTTTTGTAAGGTGCTCTTTTATAGACTCCCCGTTCCAACCTGATCTTACCCACGCTGACGCGCCCAGACCTTCTATGTATTCCAACATCTCGGCGGCCATTACTCGCGACTCGGCCAGTTTGGGGTGGTAAAGCACGCCTACATTGCAAAATGCCAATTGAGCAGGATCAGGCGAGTCCGGGGAGTTGATCATTTTTCACAGTCTTTCCTTCAACCAATCCACTAACTCGGTTAGATTTACGGCTGTTTGTTGGCTATCAACCATATTGCGAACCGTAGCCTGACCGGCTTTTACCTCGTCTTCACCCAGAATAATAGCAAATGCGGCATCATTGCGATTGGCCGCTTTCAATTGGGCTTTGAAACTACGGTCGCCAGGGGTGAGAATGGCGCCGATATTTTCACTGCGCAGCGTTTCAATCAGTTGGAGAGCCGCTAATTTAGCCGGTTGCCCCAGATACGAAACCGTCACTTTGGGCAAAGGTTCCGCCGGCGGTTCTATGCCCAGGTGACGCAGGGCAATCACGTACCGCTCTATGCCAGAGCCAAAGCCGGTGCTGGGAGTGGGCCTTCCACCTAGCTCTTCAATCAATTTATCGTAACGGCCCCCGCCGCAAATGGTGTCCTGACTGCCCAAACCATCAGCCTTGATTTCAAAAACGGTCTTGGTGTAGTAATCCAGGCCGCGCACAATCCGGTAATCAACAACGTAAGGCCGCTCGATAGCATCCAGGTAGGCTTTGAATTTTGTAAAGTGGTCGTCGCAGTCGTCGCAGAGATGGTCGGTGATGTGGGGGGCGTTTTCCAGCAAGGGCTGGGTAGCTTCTTCTTTGCTGTCCAAAATGCGGAGTGGATTTTTTTGCAGGCGCATTTGGTCGTCGGGGGGGAGTTTGCCGGCGTGAGGGGTAAAGTAGTCAACCAAAGCCTGGATGTAGGTCGGTTTGCAGGCCGGGCAGCCGGTGGAGTTGATGTAAAGCCGCAAGCCGTAAAATCCCAGGCTGGTAAAGAGATGCCAGGCCACGCTGATTATTTCGACATCAACCGCCGGGTCTTGCTCGCCGATGATTTCGATATCAAATTGGCTGTGCTGGCGATAGCGCCCAGCCTGCGGGCGCTCATGCCGAAAGAGAGGCCCAACCGTCCACACTCTGAGCGGGGTGGGCAGGGTGTGCAGGCCGTTTTCAACAAAGGCCCGCATAATGCCCGCCGTAAATTCCGGACGCAGGGCCAGTTGCGCTCCGTCCCGATCGTCAAAGATATACATCTCTTTTTCCACAATGTCGGTTCCCTCGCCCACACCGCGAACAAAAAGATTGGCCTGTTCCAGCAGCGGCGTATCCAGCCGCCGGTAGCCAAACAGGTCCGTTGTTTCTTGAATTTTGGCTAAAATGTAGCGACAGTAGGGCTGGTCGTCAAAAAGAACATCGCGCATGCCGGTAATGCGCTTGTATTTAGTCAATGTTCAACTTCTCCTGGGGATAGATTTGTGAGGGGGATTATAGCCTAATTTCGGGGGGATGTCCATAAAAATAAGCCGACTGCTTAAATTCCTGCCAGGGTCGTGAATTGCTATGCAATTCACCTTGCCTCATCGTTTATCTTGTGTTACTCTTTCCGGCATGCGCTACGCCATTTTCTCCGATATTCACAATCACGCTTCCGCTCTGGCAGCAGTGTTGAGACACGCCCAAACGCAACGGATAGACGGTTACTATTGTTTGGGCGATGTAGGCATTGACGATTGTGTCAACCTGGTCCGCCAGGTAGGGGCGCAGGCTATGTTTGGCAACTGGGAGGTATCAGGTTGGCGCTACCTTTCCCCGGATAATCAAACATGGACGCTAAACCTGCCCCCAATGCACCGAGAGGAACATTTCTGGTTGACTCACGCCGCTCCTTTTTGGCCGCAACAATTAGCCACCCTGGCCGATTTGAATGAAAACCGCCATCAAACGCCAATGTCCAGGCTCTTTCCCTACCTGCACGCCGAGTCGGAAATATTATGGGAAACAATGGCTACCCTGACTGAAGCCAATATTCCGCTGATGTTTCACGGGCACACGCATCGGCAGTTAGGGTGGCGTTTTAGCGATGACAACCAGTTGCAACGGCTTTCCGGGCGTACTATGGCTTTTGAGCCGGGCAACACGTTGATTGTAGGCGTGGGCAGCGTGGGTCGCCCTATGGATGGACCGGGGGCGGCGTATGTTATTTATGATGATGAAGCGGGGATGGTTGAGATGATTAGAGTGTAAGTAACTGTTCTCTTCTCTCGTTCCACGTAAAGCGTGGGAACAAGAGAAGAGAACAGTTGCGGGGTAATAATGCTTGTTGTTACTTGCTGGTCAATATCTGGGGTTCAGCCTCAGGTTGCTCGGCTTGTGGCTCTGGCGCATGACGCGCCTGAAGCATAGACATAGCCATATTGCCAATCATCTCTAAGGCTCGGGCCGGTTCTTCCTGCTTTTGTCGCCGGGCTTCTTCTATGTTCATCTGCAATAGATAGAAAAATGCCTCGTCAATCTCATCCAGTTTTTGTTCCAGCGCTTTATCCGGCCTGTCAGATTGTAATATCTCCTGCAGCAACTTGGAAGCCTTTTCCAGAGCCGCTCGACTTTGTTCTTCAAATCTGGCTTTGATATCCAGAATATCGCTTCTTAATGCTCTTAGCGTGCCTGCCGTTTTTGCATCGCCGTTTTTTGTAGCCTGGTCAATTTTGGCCGTCAGTTTTTCAAAAAAGGTGTAATCAAGCAGCGCGTGTCCGGTAGCAATTAAAGATTCAAGTTCGCGGTCATCTTTGGCGTTTTGTATTTTTTCCAGCAGGTCCTCTTGATTTTGGATAGTAACAATGCCAAGTTCAGCGTCAATTTTGGCCGTATGTTCTTTACCATTGGTGCTTAATTGAGCCAGAATTGTTCTCAAAGCCAAAAAGGTTTGAGCCTGAGCCGGATCGCCTCCAGACTGAGCAACCTGCATGTAGGCGGTGATCATTCCAAAAAACTCGTAATCAAGTTCGGCGTCGTGCGCCTTTACTTTTTCCTTGAGCGCGGCTTCATCGGAGATTTCAAAAAACTCTTCAAGCAACTTTACTCTGGCTGCCTGGGCTTCCATGACCTCTTCGGTGATGCCATCTGCTTCTAAAATGGCTTTAATCATACTCTCAAACGACAAAAAAGGTTTGGGGTTAAATAGATAGAACTTTCTTTGTTCTGCGGGCAAACTGTCAACCACAGAATTAGTTAATTTGCCAATTACTTTATCTTGAGCGGAACCGGCCAGACCGAGTTCAGGGGGAGCAAAGACAAGGGCCAATTCTTTTTCCAGATCGTAATACAAGATTGGAATGGCCGCTGAAGCTACGGTGCCACACTGCGGGCACTGAACGGCATTCATTTGTCCCTGTAAAAAAGCGGATTTCATGGCCATATCTTGCCCGTTAATGATATTGTGAACAGGCGCAGTGAATTGAGCATTGCAGGCAGAGCAAATTATGGGCGCTACTTGTTGAACAGACATAAAGTTAAAATAACCTTTCTAATGGCGTTTTATTAATTAATTTTTTACATTCTTGTTCCCAATCTCCGGATTGGGCCAATCCGGAGATTGGGAACAAGAACGACAGCACGTACTTTATATTTTCGGGAAAGAGACTATCTTACTCGTTCAGGAATAAAAGGTCAAGTACAAATGAATACAAAAATTGCTAACAATGGCGACACAGCCCTCACTTTTCAAAAAGAGACAGTTACGGCCAAAATCATCGCCCCCTCCGGGGAAGCGGTTGAAAGAAATATTGAAATCCGCACCAATCCCATTACCCGGCGTACAAGTCGCATTGCCTTTAGTCGCATTGCCCAAAGTGAAACCGGTATAGAGGTTATACCTCCGCCGCCCCCCGACGCCGAAGAGACATCAAGCTGCCCTTTTTGCCGTCCCCAGGTTATGTCAAAGACCCCCCAATTTCCGCCAGAATTCGCCCCCTCCGGGCGACTTGCGCGAGGCGATTCTATCTTGTTTCCCAACCTTTTTCCGTACGGAAGCTACTCTGCCGTGAGCCTAATCGACAATAACCATTTTGTTGAGATTGGCACGGCCTCCTTGTCGTCGTATGTCAACAGTTTTTTAAACTGTGATGAATATCTGCGGCAAGTTCTAGCCGGCGATTCCCAGGCAATTTATATGTCTATTACCCAAAACCATCTTCCCTCGGCCGGGGGTTCTCTTTTGCATCCGCACCTGCAAGTTCATGCCGATAAGGTTGCCGCCAACAACCATCGCTTTCTTCAGGAAAGAGCGACGCGCTACTTTGCAGAGACCCGTTCCTATCTTTTTTCTGACTATTTGCGCTATGAAAAGAAAGATGTCGCCCGCTATATAGGACAAACCGGCTCCTGGTAATGGATGGCGGCCTTTGCGCCGGAAGGCTTTTTTGAGATTTGGGGGGTTCTCCCTCAAGTCACTTCTTTGCGTCAACTGAGCATTGTAGAGTGGGAAGCCCTGGCCAGGGGTGTCCTCAACACCCAGCAATTTTACCGAAGTCTCCACAGGAACGGATACAACCTGGGCATCCTTTTGGTAGAAGATAAAGCCAGTTGTCTTGAACTACGGGTGGTAATTTTGGTCCGCTCTAACTACGCTCCCTGGGTGCGTAACGACCGCACCGGGTACGAGATAATGCTTGGAGATATGACTACCTTTATAGCCCCGGAAGAAACGGCTAAATATGCCCGCCCCTTTTGGCAAGTGGAAGAGTAACCACCTAAGTTTTTCCAAGATTACGCCTGGAAAACAAGGTTGCAAGGTTGCAGGGTAGCAGGTTCGGTGATTTGCAACTTTGCAACCCTGCAACCTTGATCGACAACAATTTGTCGATGTAAAAGCCTAAGACGTATATTATTATTCGCTACCCCTCTAACCTGGCTTTTAACGCGGCCAGGGTTTCGGTCATAGCTTTTTTGTTTTGATTCTCAATAACCAGCTTATCGGCAAAGGCCCCAAAAATAGAGCCGGGAACGCTGTATTCAACGGCAACGTTGATCTCTGTGCCGGCTTCAACCGGGGTCATAATCCAGGTCCAGGTACTGGGGATACCGCCCGTTGTGTTCATTACAAAACGTTCCATAGTCGACTCGGTAATCTCGGTGCTGCCGTCAATAGTAGTTGGCCCCAGTTTGTAACTCCATTTGTAGGTGCAACCGGCCCCCCGGCCTTGAATATCCCACACTTTGACCAATGGGGGGGTCCATTCTGGGGCATAAGCTACATCTTCAAGTGCAGTATGGACAACCTCGGGCGATACGTTAATTGTAATTGAACCTTCTACACGAGACATGATTATTCTCCTTTATACAAGTTCTAATTTGAAATGGTTCTTTTGGAAAAGCGATTGTTCTGTTGTTATTCAAATCCAGGTTAACGCTCTTTTAATTGAGCCTGATTATCATCGGTTAAATAGTTGTATTTGTCAAAAATTGTTTAGTTTCATTCCTGTTCCGCACACATTAAAATAAAAAAACCGCCACAATACAATAACGTGACGGTTTTTTTATTGTTGGTTTGGGATCAATCGCGGAAGAAGGTTTCGATTTCTTCCTGATCTTCATCGGAAGGCAAAGTTTCTAAAAAGCTAATGCGATGCCACGGAAACATCACTCGCGTTGCTTCTTGGTCAATATAAACAATGGGCTTACCATCCCGGGCACGCACATTTGTAAAAGTAACATAGTTTGACTTGGGGTCTGGCATTTCGTCCACTTCACCCAATAATGCCTCTCCCCCTTGAACATGTATAACAATTTAAATTGACACTTGACACCTCCTCCATAATATAGTGTTGAGATTAATGCATCTCTACTTCAATCAGCAGTTTTCCAAGTTGAAGCTGATCGCCGTGGCGTAGCACTTCCGGCAAGTAGGGAGCCAACCTTTTGCCATTGATGAAAGTGCCATTGATACTACCCAAGTCTTCAGCAACAACCGTGCCTTCTCGCTTAAGAATTCTGGCGTGTCGCCGAGAAACGCCTTTTTCCAGGCCGTTATCATTGGTCAGATCAATTTCAGGAAAAACATCGCTGGCCGGATCCAAACGCCCCATATGAATGGCTTTGTTAAGCGTAGCCTCCACTTCCCGCCCGCCTTCGCCAATTCTTAAGCGAATGGCTAAGGGGCCGGTGCCTTTCATAAGCGCATTACCTTCAGCATCCTCATCGTCTTCACCCACCCAGCCAATTTCATCGGTGCCTAAAGGGTCTGTACCTCTACGGTCATCTTCCAGCAGGTAGGTTCCACACTCGCTGCAAAAGAGGGTGTTTGCTACGTGTGTTGTTCCGCAAAATGGACACTTAATCACGGTGTATCTCCTTTGGTAATATTGACAGACTGCGCGTGCCGTATTTTATCTTCTTGCGGCCTTCGGCGGACAGTCCTCCGGTTCTAGCCAACCGTCCCGCTTCAAGCAAAGCGGCTCTGGCCAGGTCGGTTTCTCCTAAATTGAGCAAACGGGTTGCCATAGTTTCCAGACGTTGTGTGGCGGCGCTAACCCGGCCTTGTTCCAAATCTTGCATTGCTTTTTCTTGCATTTTAAAGATGGCCAATTTGCCCAAGGCCGTAACTATTGTTGAGGGGATTGCTACGTTTTCTTCAGGGCTGGCTACAAAGTTAGCGTAAAGGTCTACCCACTCCCAACTCCGGCGATTGGTCTGGCCCGGCACATCGCCATCTATAGTTAAGCGCATTAATCGCTTTTCACCCGAATTAGACTCAGAACTAACTCTAAACTCCATCAGTATAGTTTTGCCATGACCTGTGCCCAAAGGACCAAGCATTGCTTTATCGGTCCGCACATCTATGCGACGAATATGCGGTGTAATTTGAAACCCTTCTTTAAAGTTAATCCCGTCGGTCGGGTTTATGGTCATAGATAATTCGCGAGCAACAACGCTACTAAGGCTACGGATTGTGTCTTTAAAAACATCTACTATTTTTCTGGGCGAGTCGATATAGACTGATGTTCCGCCAGAAGAAGCGGCCATCTGATCCAGCAAGCTCTCATTCCAGTCTGAGCCAACGCCCATTGTGGTTAAACTTATCTGGTTATGCCCCGCCAACTCGGCTTGTTCCAAACATCCTTGTTCGTCGCCATAGGTTTGACCATCTGTAAGCAGGATTAAATGATTAACGGAGGGTTGCGCTCTATTTTGTTCCAACTCCTTTAATCCGGCGCTAAGACCCTGGAGCATTTCTGTACCGCCACCGGGTTGAATAGTGCTGGCAATAGATTTTGCCAGGGCTTTGTCAACATTTTTTTCACTGGGTAAAATTACTTCGGCCCGGTCGCTAAATACAACTACGCTAAGGGCGTCGCTCTCATTGAGTCTTTCTATTATTTGGCGGGTCCCCTCTTTAACCTGTTGCAACCGCATCCCCTGCATAGACGTACTACGATCCAGCACCAGGCATAAATTCAGGGGTAATCGAGAAGATGGTAAATCGGCAGCCGGGGTAACGTCTATTAACGTGTAAAAGGCCTGTTCTTCAACATTGGTTAGCAAAAACTTGTGGCTAACCAATGCGCGGATAGCAATGGCTGAAGATTTATCTTGCCCTTCTACCGCTCGTAGCCGGTCATATTTTCGGCGTTGTGGCGGATCTCCTAAAACCTCATAGGCTTCTTGTATCTCTTTAAATATCTCGGTTGCTTCTGGAGCATTACTTACATCAGGATGATGTTCTCGCACCAGAGCGCGATACGCTTTTCTGATTTGATCTTCAGTAGCGTCGTCAGATATATTAAGGATTTTGTAATAATCTTTATTAGATTGCATTATAGCTGCTTTCTGTAGCAGTTGATGTCAGACTAAGTCTCCCAAGAAACTCAATTTCAGGCAAAGCCGTCCAATAATTTGGGTGCGCTGTCTCAAATGCAACTTCATAAAACTGAACATCATCTTGATTGCTACACGTTATAGCTGCTTCAACAAAAAAATTTCGGGATAGGCGTCATCAGTTTAGGAACATAGAAAGTGTGTCTATTCCTGGCTTTCAACGCCCATAGAAACAATAACTGCTGTAATATTATCCGGCCCGCCGTTTTCATTGGCCATTTTTATCAGTTGTTCACAAGCGTCTTGAGGCGTTAAGGCCGATGCAAAAACTTCTTTAAAACTCTCGTTCTTTACTGGCCCCCATAAACCATCGCTGCAAAGCAACAAAGAAGCGCCGTCAGGTAAATACTGAATATAGGTATCCACCTCTACCTTGCTGTCTTGCCCAATAGCCCTATACAAAACGTTTTGAACCTGAGCCGCTTCTTCTGCTGTGGCCTGACCCAAATCCTCTAATCGTTGCGCCAGAGAATGGTCTTGGGTAATTTGCTTCACCTCGCCTTGCTTTATAACATAAGCTCTGCAATCTCCCACGTGAGCAATGTAAGCGTTGTTACCCATAACCAGGGCTACAAGCAAAGTAGTGCCTCCATCTGGCACTGTTTTATGCACAGCCGCATTGGCGCTTTCTACGGCTGCTACTAAGGCTTCATTTAAAGGACGGGCATTGGTGTTTTGCAGATAAGGAAGGTAAATCTCTTCCAGAACAGTATTGGCAGCCATCCGGGCCGCCAACGAGCTGGCTACTTCACCCTTTTGATGACCGCCCATCCCGTCCGCTACAATAAATAAACCAAACGGTTCTGCTCCCAAATGGTGGTGTACCAAAGACTCAATAACGAAAAATGAATCCTCATTACGCTCACGTTCACAACCAACATCAGAAAGTTTACCAACGTGGATGCCTGGTGGAAGATGATCAAGCCCAACGGTTTGGACAGGTTCCAATTGGTCAGGTTCAGATTCTATGTCTGGAAGAGTAGATGGCGGCGGCGATAGTGGCGCGGTTTCAGTTTTTGGTTGCGAGAAGAGTCGTTGTAAAAAATTCATGGGTTATGGTCTTTAAGGTTTTCTTAAGCCGGCAATGCGTAAACGTAGTGGTCGGTTGAGCCTATATACACAACGCCATCAACAACCAGAGGCGATGACGGAATAGGGCCGTCTGTTTTGAATTTCCAGC
>JAJRVO010000167.1 GCA_024277275.1 Chloroflexota bacterium | reverse complement strand
GTTTCTTCATAGAGCCGGGCGTTCTCAATTACGGCTGCGGCCTGACCGGCAAAGATAGACAGAAGTTGGGCGTCATCCTCACTAAAAATGGTTCCGTCTTTTTTGTTAGAGGCTTGAATAACCCCAATGTTTCTGTTACCGGCTTTTAAGTTAACCAATAAGGTATGGCGCACGCCCGCCTCTGTTACCAGTTGTTCCAGGTTCAGTTCGGTTACTATGGCGCTCTGGGAAACATTGTTGAGAATCAGGTGGTTTTGCACCGTCCAGATTGCCCCGGCCACGCCATTTTTATTTATTGGGATACGGTATTTCCGGGCAACGCCATCCGGCACGCCATAAACCGGCAGTTGACAAACTAACTCTTCTGTTAGCTCATCATACAAGAGTACCGCGCACATTTCTGCGCCGGCCAGTTGGGCTATGCTCTCGTTTACTTGTTGGTATACTTGATGGATATCCGTTAATAAGCCAATTGCCTGCGAAATGCTATTTAAGCCGGATAGCTCCTTAACCCGCTGCTGTTCGGCCTGGTACAGTTGCGCATTCCTGATGGCAACGGCGGCTTGATTGGCAAAAAGCTCGATATTAATTAATTCGCTGTCGGTGAAGCGATGCAAAGAACGGTAGTTAACAAACATTACCCCTACTTTTTCCACGCCAACCTTAAGAGGAATAGCCACGCAAGAGGCAATTTGCTCATCTCGGGCAAAGCGAGTGTCTTTAAGCAGCGCATCAGTAGAAACATCATTGGCAATATGCGGCTGATCGCGCTTTAATATCTTGGAAACAAGGTGATTCTCTGAGAAATCTGAACGCTGTGCGGCAGGCTCAAAATATCGCACACCGACCACCACGGGCGGGTAATTGAGGTCGCCTTTTTTCTAGTCGTAACCGTATAACGTTACCGCATCACAGTTAAGGGCATAGCGAGTCCCTTCGGCCACCGATTGCAACGTATTATCAATGTCCTCAAGCGTTGTCACCCCGGCCACTACTTTGGCCGTGTCCCAGGCTTTACGCACCTCTTCTAACAACCCGGCTTTTTTTAGGGCCAGCGCGGCGTGGTTGGCAAAGGTTTGGGCGCTCCTTTGCTCGTCTTTGCTAAAAGCGCGGGGATGGTTGTAGTTAACGTAAACAATGCCAAGAATTTCTCCTTTTAATGTCAGCGCAATTCCTTGAAAACTTTGCGCATCAATCTGCTGCAAAAATTGTTGGAGCGGTTCATCCAAATAGGCATGTTTTTGCTGGTCGCTTATATCTTCCACCCCAATCCAGCGTTGTTCTATGACCCTGGCATCGGTTTGGTTTAACCACAACCCTGCCCGGCAATAGCGACGCCATGCGCCAAGAGAAGGCTCGGTTGCTACGGACCTTCTTAGGGTAAAATTACCCCGAATAGCATCATAGAGTGATACAGAGGCAGAATCTGCCTGTAGCAACCCGCAAGCATTCCACGCAATTTGCTTGATAACATCAGGCAGTTCGGTCACGCCGGCCAGAGATTCGGCGGCTTGACGCATATATTCCAACTCTTTTATGCGCCGGGCGCTGTCATAAGCAATTGCGGCCTGGTTAACATACAGTTGAATGGAATCAATTTCGTATGTTGAAAACCGGCGAGGGTGGTCATAATGAAGCCACATTACGCCAATTCTTTTACCCTCAAGAGAAACGGGTAAGCCCAACGCCGCCACTATGCCGCGCTTAAATGTGGTCGAGTTAACCCGGTCAATCTCTTTATGGGTGTCCTCTATAATTTCTGGTTGGCCGGTATGGATAACCCGCATCGAGAGTCCGTCTGGCCGAATCATATCATTCATATTAAATTGACTATCGATACCTGCGCTGGCTAAACACAGAGCTTGCCCCATCGAGTCAATCAACACCATACTAACCCCGCCGGCATCTGCCGCCGTACAGGCTTGTTCAACAATACTTTGAAGCACCTTTGTGGGGTCTTGAGATGAAACAACCGCGCTACTGGCCGTATAAAATGAGTAAAGACGCTCCCGGGCAACTTCGGTTTTATGAAACAGATCTGCGCCTTCAATAGCCACCACAACCGCATCGGCAAATAGCCTTAAAATCGACTCATCCTCTTGGGTAAAACCTATGGCGGGACCAATCTGTCCATTTTTATCTTTTTTGTTATCTACCCTTAACAAACCAACTAATTCATCCTCACGCTCGCCCTTCTTCTTGAGCGGAATTGCCAATAATGAGTGACAATGTCCAGAGGACGTATGCGGTTTTTCTCCTTTGACCGCAATATGACTGGTTAAGGCATCGCCGTATGCGTTAAATAATTTTCCCTCATAAGCAATATGTCCGGTCAGGCCGGTTTTTGGCCCGCTCACTATTTCCAGCTCTATTTTTTCTTTAAAGCTATCGTGTTTATGGCCATAGCAAGCTTCAACGCTTAAAAATCCGGGACGATTGACCAGAGAAATACCGCAAGCCTCCGCATCCAATATAGTTGCGGCATACCCGGCAATTAGATTCAACCTTT
>JAJRVO010000166.1 GCA_024277275.1 Chloroflexota bacterium | reverse complement strand
GGCGTTGAGCCGGACGTGTGGGATTTTTACGTCGGCGGTTATCAAGTGCTGGACAAGTGGCTCAAGGACCGCCGGGGGCGCAAGCTATCCTATCAAGATTTAACCCACTATCAAAAGGTTGTCGCCGCCCTGAAACGGACAATGGAATTGATGGAAGAAATTGATGAAACCATCCCCGCCTGGCCGATAGAATAGCTCCTTAATAAATTAAAGGGGGCGCATAACTGTTCAGGCATGTCATTTCGACCGAAGGGAGAAATCCCTAAAACGGCGCTTTTATCCGTCAGATGGCTGTAAAAAGGAGGCGATTGGCAAGTTTTATCCAGCTAACACACTCTTAATTGTAGCGCCATAGGGATTTCTCGTCGTAAACTCCTCGAAATGACATGGGGGTGAACAGTTACGGAGGCGCAAATTTGGTTGTGTCGTTATCTGACAACCGGCAAACCCAACAAAAACAAATGGGCATAATGCGTTTATTCGCTCAAACTTTGAATCCTTTGTATAATATAATCTAAGTTGTTGGCTAGAAACGCTGGAAGTAGGGAGTAAGGAGTAGGAAGTAAGAAACAGATTTTTTCCTGCTCCCTACTCCCTACTCCCTACTTCTTACTTCCTACTCCCAGTTTGGCATAGGCGGCAACTTGAGTTAATCCATATCTCAATGTGCGGCGCTTACGCCCTGGAAAGTAGAGTTTTTTGGCTAGAGTATACATTTCCCTCGATATAGAAACAACAGGTCTTAACCCTGAACAAGATGAAATTCTAGAGATAGGGGCAGTCCGTTTTAAAGGCGATCACACCTACGATACCTACAGCGTGTTGGTTCATCCGGGGCGACCCATCCCCTACAAAATTCAGCAGCTAACCGGCATTACCCCCGCCGACATCAACGGCGCGCCGCCCATCGGCAGCGTATTGCCGGAGTTGCGCCGTTTTGTGGGCGATAACCCCATCATTGGACACAATATTGGCTTTGACCTGAGTTTTCTGCGGAAGCAAGGTCTATTTAAGCAAAATATGGGCGTCGACACCTTTGAATTGGCCTCCATTTTACTGCCCCACGCCGGCCGCTACAGCCTGACGGCGCTGCTTAAATATCTGCGCATCCCCCCCACTCCGGGCAATCAAGCCCATCGCGCCCTGGATGACGCCCAGGCCGCCCGCCAACTCTTTGAAACCTTGCTCGACCAGGCCCGGCGACTAGACGGGCGCGTCATAAAAGAAGAGGCCCGCGTTTCGGCCAAGAGCAAGTGGGCTTTGTCCCTTGTTTTCCGCGACCTGAGCCGGGAGCGAAGCTACGCCCCTCCAGCCGGCAGCCTGGGACAACAGTTAGCGGCCAAAGGATTTATGAGCGACGACGGCCTGGACGGCGGCTTTACCCTGATACAAACCGACCCGGACCAGCTTCCCGACCCCCCGCTGAAACCGGCGCCCAATCCCACGCCGCTACCCGTTGAAGACCTCTGCGGAATGTTGGAAAAGAACGGCCTGTTTGAAGAAAACTTTGACGGCTTTGAATACCGGCCCCAGCAGGTCGACATGCTGGCTAACGTGGCCGGGGCGCTTAGCGAGTCAAACCATTTGCTGGTTGAGGCCGGCACCGGAACCGGCAAGTCGATGGCTTATCTTATTCCGGCCCTCTATTGGGCGGTTCAAAACGGGCAGCGAGTCGTCATTTCGACCAATACCATCAACCTGCAAGACCAGTTGCTCAACAAAGATATCCCCAAACTGCAAAAGATTTTGCCCATCCAATTTAAAGCGGTGGCCCTTAAAGGGCGCAGCAACTACGTCTGCCCGCGCCGGGTACAGATGTTCCAGGCCAAAACAAACCACACGCCCAAAGAACTGCGACTGCTGGCTAAACTGCTGGTCTGGATGCCCAGCACCACCACCGGCGACCGGGAAGAGTTGTTTATGCCCGACTACGGCGAGCAAGCGCTCTGGAGCCAGGTTGCCTCCGACGGCAACATTTGCACCCCTCGCACCTGCTCCGCAGAAACCTGCTTTTACGCCCGCGCTCGTCAGGCGGCGTAGTCGGCCCACGTGATTATTGTTAACCATGCCCTGCTGCTGGCCGATGTCGGCGTTGACAGCCGGATTATCCCTGAGTACAAACATCTCATTATCGACGAAGCCCACCACCTTGAAGACAACGTCACCAACCAACTCAGCTTTACCATAGACCAAAAATTATTGGAACAACTCCTGCGCGAGTTAAGCCAGCCGCTCCGGGGCAGCGATAGACGAGCCGGCTTTATTCATGAAGTCGCCCGGCGCAGCCTGTCGGCGGTTCCCGACAGTCTCAAGGGAGACGTTAACTACATTGCCGGCAAGAGTCACCAAACGGTAGAAAAAGCCATCGAAGCCACCCGCCAACTGTTCACGTCGCTCCAGGTTTTTATTACCGAGTTCCCCGGCGGCAGGCAATATAACCAAAAAATCCGCCTGACCGATGACGCCTGTATGCAACCGGCCTGGTCCAATGTAGAGCTAGGTTGGGACAACACCGGCGCTTGCCTAACCAACGTATCCCAGGCGCTGGGCATTCTTTACACCATGCTCACCGAGATGGAAGGCTACGACGTGCCCAACTGGGAGGCCCTGCTTTCTAATCTAAGCGCGTACCGCACCCGGCTAGACGAAATCAGAACCAACTTGCACCTTATCATCACCAGGCCGGGCAGAGACCGGATTTTGTGGGTCGAGCAAAATATTAAAAACAAGGTTATCTCGCTACACAATGCGCCGCTGCACGTGGGCGGCCTGGTGCGCGACCACTTGCTTAAGCCAAAGGACTCGGTTATTTTTACCTCGGCCACCTTGCGCACCAATAACTCGTTTGAATTTATTCAGGAGCGACTGGACCTGTGGGAAGCGGAAGAGGCGGCTGTTGGCTCTCCGTTTGACTATGAAAACAACACCCTGCTCTATCTGCCTGTCGACATTCCCGAACCCAACACCGCCGGCCACCAAAAGGCGGTTGATGAAGGACTCATCAATTTGGTTAAGCAAATCAAGGGACGCACGCTGGTGCTTTATACGGCCTACAGCCAGCTTCGCAACAGCGCCCGCAGCCTTAAAGGCCCTCTGGCCGAAGCCGGAATTGTGGTCTACCAACAGGGCGACGGCTCCAGTCGCCGCCAGATGTTAGAGAACTTTAAAAATGCCGACCAGGCGGTTTTGCTGGGCACTCGCTCCTTTTGGGAAGGGGTCGATATCCCCGGCCCGGCCCTAAGTTGCGTGGTGCTTGCCCGCATCCCCTTTGCCGTACCCAGCGATCCCATAATTTCCGCCCGGTCCGAAACTTTTGACGAAGCCTTTTACCAATACTCAATTCCCCAAGCAATTTTAACCTTTCGACAAGGTTTTGGCCGTCTCATTCGTACCAAAGAAGACCGGGGTGTGGTAGCTATTTTTGACCGGCGCGTTTTAAGTAAAAGCTACGGGCAAGCTTTTGTCGACTCGCTGCCCAGCGTCACCGAGCATCGCGGCTCAGTGTCCAACCTGCCCACAATGGCCGAAAACTGGATTGATTACGGCGGGATTTAGTTGTAGTAATTAGTAATTGGTAAATGGTAATTATAGATATTCAGAAAATATTTTTGATTCGCAGATTCGTAATAACGACTTTAGTCGTTGAAAACGGCTAAAGCCGTCACTACAAACTCAAATTATTTTTCTGAAAGACTATAGCTGCCGATTAATCACCAATCACCAATCACCAATTACTAATTACTAATTACTAATTACTAATCACCAATTACCAATCAGGGAGAAAAAAATGATTGAAGCAAATGCTTTACGCAAAGGAACAACCTTTACCCAGGACAATGAACTCTTCAAGGTTCTGGACTACACTCACAACAAAACAGCTCGCGGAAGCGCAACCATTCGCGTTAAAGTGCAAAACCTGCGCAGCGGAGCCATCTTTGAAAAAACCTTTAACGGCGGCGAGAAGGTTAAAGATACCAGTCTGGATCACAGCCAGGCTGAATATCTCTACAATGATGGCGAACTATACTACTTTATGGATAACGAAACCTACGAGCAACCGGCCATTCACAAAGATGCCCTGACCGACATCATCCCCTATCTAATAGAGAATATGACGGTTAAAATCTCAACCTATGACAACTAACCTATCTCTATTGAAATCCCCATTACGGTTGAGTTGGATGTTGTTGACGCCGAGCCTGGCTTTGCCGGTGACACTGCCTCGGGGGCTACCAAGCCGGTAACGGTCTCCACCGGCCTGGTGGTGCAAACCCCCCTCTTTGTCAACGTCGGCGACACTATCCGCATCGATACCCGAACTGGTGAATATATTACCCGGGTGTAACTCAATGGAGTTTTAAGCAACCTTTTAGAAAAATGCGCTAACGCAAAGTCGCAAAGGGGCCAGGGAAAAAACAAGTTTTGGACAAAGTTTCAAAGTTTTTCTTTGCGCTTTTGTTCCCTTGAACCTTTGCGTTAATCTTGTCGGTTTGAGGCGGAGCTTCGTTGGACGCTTACAAATCAACAACCAAATCATCGCGAAAGCAATTATGAAAACACCTGCCGGAAAAGAATGTAAATACTACTACGGCGACTTTCATCGCGGTCGCAGCGTGGAAACCTGCCGTCTCATCGAGGCCAACCAGGACTCGCCGCCGTGGTACGCCAAATTATGCAATACCTGCCCCGTGCCGGATATTCTGCTGGCCAATGCCTCTGACACGCTGAAACTGGACGGTAAAGTTGTTAAGAAGTTCTTTGGCTTCAAACAAGAGGTTGAAGTAGAAGGCTGGTGCAGCGAATGTTTCAGCGTTGTGCCCGACCCCAAACAAGGTTGCCCCAACTGCGCTCGCGCTACCGGCCCCTCCATCTTTGATGGCGAGGTTAAACCATAGCGCGGTCAAGCCGCAGCCAAAGCCATCCACAGATGGACACAGGTAAACTCAGATAAAAAATTAGAAATAAACCAGTTTTCCAATCTCCCAATCTTCCACTCATTCCGTTCTTGACACAATACCCCTTCACTGGTATAACTACTTATGTAAGTTAATCGGTCTGGCCTTCTATACCGCCCCGGTTGTACAAATCGGAGCGGTTTTTTTATGAGCAATGACCTAAAGTTAAACATAGCGCGGCAAGCCGCAAATTAACAATGAGCAATTAACAATGAACAAATGATTCTCGCGGATAACGCAAATGTTGCGAGGTAATACTATAAGGAGTTTTATGCATTTTTCAGAACTAAATCTAAGCGACCCCCTACAACAAGCTATCCGCGCTGTCGGATACCAGGAAACAACCCCCATCCAGACCCAGGCTATTCCGCCCGGTCTACAAGGGCACGATATCATCGGTTGCGCCCAAACAGGCACCGGCAAAACTGCTGCCTTTCTTTTACCGGCCTTTGCACGTTTGCTACAAAACCACAACAAAACAAAAAATCCCCGGCTGGTAGTTTTGGCCCCAACCCGCGAGCTAGTCATCCAGGTAAGCGAGGAGGCCCGCAAATTAGCCGCCCACACCGCTTTACGTACCGTGGCTGTATACGGCGGAGCCAACATCGGACAACAAATCGATAAGCTGCGCCGGGGAGTTGATGTGGTCATCGCCACGCCGGGCCGCCTGATGGACCACATGCGCCGCAAAAATATAAACTTTAAGGACCTGCAAGTATTGGTTCTGGACGAGGCCGACCGAATGTTGGATATGGGCTTTTTGCCCGATATAAAACAGATTGTTGGCCGTATGCCTCGCCGGCGCCAAACCATGCTCTTTTCGGCGACAATGCCCCCGCCTGTGCTGGGCCTTGCCCGTCAGTTTCAACAAGACCCGGTTAAGGTAGAGATAGATATAGCTCAGCCGCCGGAAGCTATCAGGCAAGCCCTTTACCCGGTCCCCAAACATCTCAAAACTTCGCTGCTCATCGCGTTGCTGGAGCAGATGGAGGTCAACAGTATGCTGGTTTTTACGGCCACCAAACAAGAAGCCGATATTGTGACCCGCAAACTGAGCGAGGCCAAAACCTCTGTGGCTTGCATTCACGGCGATTTTAAACAGCGAGAGCGGGTAGCCGCCCTGGAAGGATTTCGGTCGGGCAAATATCAAGTATTGATTGCCACCAACATCGCCTCACGGGGCCTGGATATTGAAGGTATCTCGCACGTGATCAATTACGATGTCCCGGAACACCCGGAAGATTACATTCATCGCATTGGCCGCACCGCCCGCGCCGATGCTGACGGCGACGCCATCACCCTGGTCACAGTCGACGATGAAGCAATGATTTATCGGATTGAGTATTTGCTTGGTCGCAAGATTGAGCGCAAAACCTTAGCCGGCTTTGATTACGATGTACCCACGCCCTCATGGGCCAAACCCTCCGCTAAGGCTCTCCTCCGTCAGGCCACCCAATCACGCAGCCTGGCCGACCGCTGGCGCTCTATGGGGGGCGGTCGCAGACGATAACGCTCAACAGCTAAACCATCGCATACCTCAAAAAACAGCTTTAACCCCATCGCCCTTGCACAAAAAAAAAGAGCCTCAACAGTAGCTGAGGCTCTTTCTATCCTTTTGTCACATCCCCCACATTATTGCCAAGACAACATTCGTTCATCAACACCGGCATACTTAAACGTAAGGCCATCTAACACCCCATTAGGAAACATTGGGCGCTGGTTTGACCCATCGGCGTTCATAATCCAGATTTCCCACTTACCGGTTCGATCCGTCACAAAGGCAATCCGGCTGCCATCCGGCGACCAAACCGGCGCGGCATTGTTCCAGTGGGGGTTTTCGGGAGCTACAAAGCGCTCCTTACCGGCCACAAACTCGCTAACCAGCAGCATATTATCCGCCAAGACCGGCAAAGGTGTTTCGGTCAACCGCTGCCGGTTGCTGCTATCGATGTTCATAGTGTGGATTTCCCAGTGTCCATCCTGCCAATAGGAGATAGCAATTTTGCTCCCATCCGGCGAGATGACCGGCGTGTGGTCTCGAAAATCAGCGGTTAACGGTTGATTGACGCCGGTTTGGGTGTTATGCAAGGTCAAACCCAGTTCCCCTTTATGAATAAAAATATCAGGCTCGGTGGGATGGCCCGTTGGGCCATAGCTGTACTGCTCCGCGCCCAAATAGTCAAATTCACCCGTGATAAGGTCAATCTCCATTAGATGCCAGTAAGCATCGGCCGGCAGGCGACATTTTATGTATTTTCCTTCTCGTTCAATCTCCACACACTCGGATGGAATTCTGACCTCCTCCCCTTTTAGGGCGGCATTGACCACGTTAATCCGTATCTCTTCCTCGTCCAGCCGGCCCCCACCCTGGTAGCTAAACACAATCTTAGAGCCGTCCGCCGACCAGGTAGGCGACTTCATCTGCCGCCAGCCGTGAGTCCAGGCTTGCTCGTCAGTACCGTCGATGTTGATAGTGAATAACTCGTAACGGGGTTCCCAACGAGTAAACACAATTTTAGCGCCGTCGGGCGAGAGTTGGGGGTCGAGGCCGTGGGTCACATATTGCAAATTGGCGCCATCGACATTGATGACGTAAATCTCGCCGCCGCTCTGGGTTTGAAAGACAATTTTGCCGTAGCCGTTACCGGCAGCAAAGGTGGCATCAGTAGCGCCGGTCGACACTGTTGGAGCCACTTCTGCCGCTAAATCAATCTTGTCGACCAACCAGCGATTATTATGTTTGCCCACATTCAGGGTGAGTTCGCGGCTGCCGGGTTGTAGGGTGGCGTTAACCTGGTAAGCAACCTCATTGAGCCAGTCGGCATTGTTGATCTCATAGCCGGTAATCGTCCCCAAAGTCGCCAGATGATTCTCTGTTTGCAGGGTGTCGACCAGATAGAAGTTGGTCATCGTTGCCAGTTCCGGCCGGACCAACGTCGCCAGCAACCCTTTGACTGATCCTTGAGCCAGTACCGTGTCCATTGATTTTTGAACATCGCTAAACGTGGCTTCTTGGGCCTGCGCGGGCGGGGCAGTCGTTCCCCCCAGAATGAATACCACGGCTATAATTAAGATTGAGAAGATTGTTCTAAAGTTCATTTAAATTCTCCTTTGAGGCATCTACGTATCATCTCAATATTTGGGGGTAACAGGGGAAGGCAGATTGCAATTTGCACTCCGTCCCGGATTATTGAGAAGTTGTCAGTTACCCTCTACAACTCCGGCCCAACTTGAATGTCCACGTAAGCGGTCATACCCCACTCCAGGGCCGACGTGTCGCCCTGGGTGATGTCAATTAGCACGGTGTAGGTCACATCGCCGGATTTTTCTTCTGATTTGGGGGTGATGCGTACCACTTGGCCGGTGAAGGTTTCGCCGGGCAGCGCATCTACGCGGATGGTGACATCTGCCCCGTTGCGTACTTTTACCCGCGCCAGTTCGGTCAGGTCATCGGTTTCAACCTGCCAGCGCGACGTGTCGCCAATGACAATGTTGCTTGCCCCGGCCTGAACATACTCTCCCGGACTAACCGAAACGCTGCCAATCACGCCGTCATACGGCGCAGCCATTTGAGTTTTAGACAGGTCTGCTTGAGCCGAGGCTAAATTGGCCTGGGCCGATTCAACATTGGCCTGGGCAATTTGAATATCCGCTTGCGAAACCTCTACCCCGGCCTCTGATTGGGCAATCTCTTCGGCGGCAGCCCCGGCTTTGGTTTCGGCCAGCTTGGCCTGTAGCCGTTTGATATCGGCCTGAGCCTGGGCAATATCTTCTTGAGAGGCTCCAGCCAGTGTTTTTTGCAGGGCAACTTCTGCCTCGTAAAGATGGGCGCGAGAGACTGCGATCTCTTCTGCCGTTGGCCCGGCAACGACCTTGTTGTAGGCAGCTTTGGCCGCGTCGTAGTCCAGGGTGGCTTGCTGAAGGGCGACGCCGAATGGCTCGGCCATCTGTGGTTCACCGTAGACAAACTTGTCGTAATCGGCCTGAGCCAATCGCACCTGGCTTTCAGTTTTGAGCAAACCGGCTGCGGCAGAGTCGATGTCTTCCTGGCGAGAACCGGACAGAACCTGAGCCAGGTTAGCCCGTGCCGTTTCAACACTGGCCTGGGCTTGGGCCACATCTTCCGGCCTGGGTTTCGCCATCAAGGCGGCCAGCGCAACTTCGGCTTTCTCCAAATCCGCCTCAACCTGGGCAATTTGCTCCGGCGTAGCCCCGGCTTTTAGATTAGCCAGCGATGCCTCGGCCTGGGCCAGCGATGCCTGCGCCTTGACCAGGTTGGCTTCGTTGTTATTCAGGTTGGCAACGGCCTGGGCCAGACCGGCTTGTTGGCCGGTGTCATCCAGTTTAGCCAGGACTTGCCCTTTGGTTACGGCGTCGCCCTCTTGAGCCTCAACGGAAACCACCTGGCCGTTGGTTTGAAACGACAAATTGGCTTCTTGCAAGGGCACAATAAACGCCTCAGCCGAAACCGTGTTGGGTTGTTCAACCACCGGCAGCGGCGTGGACTGGGCTTCAACGTTAGCGGTATTGCCCATCATAAAGTAGGCTCCGCCGCCTAAAAGTAGTAAGACGATAACGATTACAGCAATTGTTGTTTTATTCATAAGTGTCCTCCATAAAGTAGTATCTTAATTAATCAAACTTCTTGGGTGAGAGAATTATGTTAGGCCAGGAAGTAAGGAGTAGGAAGTAAGAAGTAGGGGGATTTCCTTACTCCCTACTCCCTACTTCCTACTCCCGTATGACTTATTCGTAGGCCAACACTTCTCTAACCGTAAGGCGGGATGCGTTGCGGGCGGGCAGGTAGCTGGCTAAAAAGGCCAGTACCAGCGCAACAACCAGCCACAGCAACAGGCCGAATATGGAATAGGTAAAGCTCAACGGGTTTTCCAGCAAGAGCATCCCCAACTGGTCGCTGAGAATCCGGCTTAAGGGCAGGGCCAGCAGCGCCCCGGTTAGCCAACTGATTATGCCGATGACCATCCCTTCTACCAGCACAATTTGCAGCACAATCCAATCGGAGGCCCCGACGGCTCGCATTACGCCAATCTCGCGCACCCGTTCCAAAACGTTGATGCTCATTGTTCCCGATAGGCCCAACGCGCCCACAACGGCCAGCACCACGGCCATCGACAGCAGGAAACTGAGCAAAAAGTTGAACATAAACTCCACTCGCGAGCGGATTTTGGCAATGGTAAAGATGCGCGATATATCCAACCCGGCCCGTTCAAACTCAACTTCCAGAACTTTGGCAATCTCTTCTTGCGCCGCGCCATCTTTAATTGTGGTGGTAATTTGCACTTGTCGGGCCTGGTCCACTTCATTCATCAGTTGGGCGTAGTAGTTGTAGTTGGCGTACAACCCCGCGCCGGTGGTTGTGCCTTGAATGACGCCTACCACAATCCACCTTGTTTCTTTGGAGGCGCCGGTCTTGAGAACAATTTCATCGCCGACCTCAATATCCGGTTCGTCCTGAATAAAATCGGTGTTGATGACCAGGGCATTGGCATCTCCCGGCAGCAGCCGACGACCCTCTAAAAGCTGTGGGTTGAGCATTTGGGTATCTGTGGGCAAGGCGGTCAGGGACATGTTGTCGCTTTCGGTGTCATCAGAACGAATGAGACGCACTGACGCGGAACCCCAACTTTCTACCCCGTCAATGCCGGGTATTCCGGCCAGAACTTGCTCGATTCTGTTTGAGCGGTAAGCGTCTTCAAAATTAACGTTAATATCGTACTGCCAGACGGCCCGGATGTTGTCCAGGGTTGACAGCATAGAGTCGCGCAGCGAGTAGATGGTGATAAAGGTTGTGCCGGCCAGGGTGAGAGTCAACAAGGTTAAGGTTAGGCGCGTTTTGCGCCGGAAGGTGTTGCGCAGCGAAATCATAACCGGGCGAGAGAGTCCCCGCAGTCTTTGCAAAAAGCGGTCGATAAAGTTTGTGCCAAAGAGGCCCCTGCCCAAACCGTAGTCGGAAATTGCTTCACGAACCGTTATCCGGGTTCCGGCCAAAATCGGAAAAATACCGGCCAGCAGCGGAACCAGCAAGGCAATGGCCGCCTGAATGGCGATGGCCTGGGTAGAAATGGTAAACGCCTTGACTTCGACATTGAAAAAGTCGGCCAGAAAGAGGGTCAGCCCCCAGGCTCCGGCTGCACCCAGCGGAAGCGCAAGCAGCAGGGCCAGCACGCCAAATGTAAAAACGGTAACGAGATAGAGGATGATGATTTGCCCTTGCCGCGCTCCAATCGATTTCATAATCCCAATTTGACGGGTCTGCTGGGACAAGATGGCCGCAATGATGTTTATCACCAGGAAACCACTCAAGGCCAGAGACAATATCCCCAGGCCGGTTAAGATGAGCAAAAGCGGTTCCAGAACGGTATTCAAGGGGTGCTCGCCCGGAGGTGGAATGCGGACAAAGGCGACTTCCAACCCGCTATTTTCAATTTTCTTGCGGATAGTCTCTCCCACCGCCTCAATGTGGTCTTCGTCCAATGGGTTTTCGGCCACAGTAAAGGCCAGTTGGTTGAAATCACGCGCCTCGTCCAGCCACTCCAGCGTGTCTCGATTGACGAAGCCGGTTGGCGTGCCGGACATCGAGGCCGGCGGTCCATTTTGAAAACGGCCCGTACCCGAAATTTGCATAGAGCGAATTTTGCCTTCAGACGTTTCGATGAAGATGGTGTCGCCAATCTCTTTGCCCAACCACTCCAGCGAGGTCAGTTCCATCACAATTTGTTTATCGGGCGGCGGCCAGGTCCCGCCTTTGGGAATCACCCGGTCAATTTCTTTCTCGTCAAAATCGGCCACGGAGACCAGCTCAATGACTTGCCAGTCTTCGGTTTCATTGAAACGGTATCTCAGATTTGTTTCAAGCAGTCCTTCGGCAATTGCCACCTGGCGGATGCTGCCAATCGTGTCAACCAGGTCATCGTCAAACTTACCGCTGACAATCACCGTGCCGCTGGCCGGATTGGACGCGCTAAAACTCTCATTGAGGGCGTTCACAAAGACATTCTGCGTTCCGGTAACAACGCCAATGGCAAACACGCCCACGGCAATGGACAGCACCACCAAAATGGTGCGGGCTTTGTTGCTCCACATATCTCTGATGACTTTTCGCCAGCGGGGGCTAAGTAATTTCATCATGTTCCTAATTCCTTCGCAAATAGTTCGGTGAGTTTGGTGAGTTTATTGAGTTTGGTGAGTTAAAAACTCATTTAACTCACCCAACTCATAAAACTCATTAAACTTCTTCTTTAGTATCTGCTTTGCTTACATCACTCTCAATCTCGCCATCGGTAATGGTGATGATGCGAGTGCCTTGCTCGGCCAGGTCATTATCGTGCGTGACCATAACAATGGTTTTACCGGACTTGATCAAGCGTTTGAACAGGTTGATAACGTCGGCGCTTGTTTTGGAATCAAGGTTGCCGGTTGGTTCATCGGCTACAATGATGGATGGGTCGTTAGCCAGGGAGCGGGCAATAGCCACTCGCTGCTGCTGCCCCCCGGAGAGCGCGGCGGGTAGCTTGTAGGCTTGCTCGGCCACATCAACCTGCTCCAGTAGATTCAGGGCGATTTTCTCCCGTTCGCGGGATGGGTGAACCTGGCAAAAATCCATCGGCAGCATAACGTTTTCGACTACGGTCAATGTGGGCAGCAGTTGGAAAAATTGAAAGACAACGCCCAGGTTTTTTCCACGCCACACGGCCATTTGGCCTTCACTGAGAGTATGGACACCCGTATCACCGATAAATACCTCGCCCGCTGTGGGACGGTCGATGCCGGTAATCATGTTAATCAGGGTCGATTTACCGCTGCCGGATTTGCCGACCACCGCCACAAATTCGCCGCCTTCCACCTGTAAGTCAATGCCTTTTAGAGCGCAAAAGCTGCCTGCGGCTGTTTCATAATCCTTGACCACCTGCCGCAAGTCGATTAGATGTCCATTGCCGTTATGATTGTCTCCATTTTGCCGGTTGTTAGCGTTGTGCCGGATATTGGCAATAAAATTGAACATAATTTCCCCTATAGATTTAATCTCCACAAAATCATCATTTCCATTTCAGTGTACCGTATTTTTTAGTTTTGCACACGTGTTAAAGGGGCTATCTTGCCGTATCCAAAAGTCAGAGTTTTGTTTTTAAAATTAGCCAAAAGTCACGTGACTTTTGGCTAACCCGGTTGTATCGTG
>JAJRVO010000165.1 GCA_024277275.1 Chloroflexota bacterium | reverse complement strand
GTCTACATGGTTCTCTATTTTGTCAGATTGGCCGGCTCATTTACGGCCAGTTACATGTTCGACAGCATTGCCCGCGAAGCCCGCGATCGTACCCTTGAGATTTTGATTACCGCCGTTTCGCCGTTTCAGTTTATTACCGGCAAGTTGTTGGGTTTGCTGGCCGTCGGCTTAACCCAGATTGGCATGTGGGGCGGGGCCATCCTTGTTTTTGCCATTGGCGGCAGCTTTTTGATGGATATTAACCTGTTAGGTTTTTTGCTATCCTGGGAGCATCTGGGCCTGTTGCTAACCGTTTTGCTGGCTACTTATTTAATGGACCAGATATTGGCCGCGGCTATTGGTTTGCTCCGGGTTAGCGGTGGGGCCGGCAACATGTTTTTTGGCGCTATCAATTCGGTGGTGGGTATTAGTTTGGTTTATGCCGCTTACTTTGTGCCGCGCAACCCCAATGCGCCGCTGGCTGTAATCGCCAGTCTTTTTCCGCTGACCTCGCCGTTGGTTCTGCTCATTCGGGTGACGGTCAGCGATGTACCGGCATGGCAAGTCACCCTGAGTCAGGCGTTTTTGTGGGGTACTAATCTGCTGGGTTTATTCTGGCTTCGCCGGTTGCTTAAGGCCAATCTGGTAGCTAACAGCACGCCATTTAAATTGTTCGATTGGCTAAAAGAACGCCTGGCGGGCGTGCGGGCGTTAATACCCTCAAGGCAAAAGGCGTGATGCCTAAACTACTCATTGTAGCCCAGGAAGAGATAGGGTTTCATCTTCGCCAGTGGTCCTTTTATCTGACAATTTTGGCGATGCCCCTGGTTTTTGCCGCCATTGGCGCTCTTCCTCGCTTGCAGAGCGTGGCAGAAGAAGCCCCCCTGCCGGAAGTAGAGACCATCATGGATATGGCCTCAGAGGAAATTGACGTATTTGTGGGTTACGTGGATTACCCCGGCCTGATTGCCACTCTGCCTGAAACCGACACAGGCGGTTTTATAGCCTTTGCCGATGAAGCCTCGGCTGCCGATGCTCTGGAACAGGGCGAGATTGAAAGCTACTACGTAATTGCAGCCAATTACCTGGATAGCGGCGAAGTGATTCAATACAGCGCCGACCCCCAACTGTTGTCTGATACCGACGGCGCAGTCAGGTCGCTTTTGCGAAACAATTTGTTAAGCATTTTGCCCGACCCGGCGCTGGCTGCCCGGTTAGAAAAGCCGGTCACACTGGTCAGGCAGGGTCCGCCGCCGCCTGTAGTGCGGTTCATCCCTGTTGATTTGGATTTGAGCAAGTTGATTTCGGCGGGGTTGGTGGTCGGCTTGTTTGTTTACGTGATTAACGTGGGGGGCAATCTGTTGCTGCGCGCCCTACAACGAGAGGTGCGGGCCAGAGTTTTGGAGATGATGGCAGTCAGCGCTACGCCGGAGCAATTTATTGGAGGCAAGTTACTGGGCTTGACTTCGCTTACTCTGGGGCAGGCCGCCATAACCCTGTCTGCCGGGGCGCTGGTCTACGGTCAAAACCCGGATGGTTCCGGCCCATCGGCCTTGCCGTTGACTGCTTTGGCCCTCAGCGTGCCTTATTTGGCGTTGGGTTTTTTGGCTTATTGTGGAGGAATTATGGCCGTAGCCTCCATGTGGCCCGATTTCCGTGAAAGCGGCGCTTTGTTGGGAGCTATGCGCTTGCTGACTCTGTCGCCGTTGATCGGAGGGTTGTTTATCTTACCCAATGCGGATGGGCCAATTTCGGTGGCTCTAACTCTGTTTCCGTTGACATCTCACCTGCTAATGCCTTTCCGCATGTTGATTGTCGATGTGCCGTTGTGGCAGTGGGGACTGGGCCTGTTGATTTTAACGGCCTGGACCGCTTTTAATATCTGGCTCAGCATGCGTCTTTTCCGGGTACACACTTTGTTGACTGGTCGCTCAGTTGCGCCAAAGGTGTTGTGGCAAGCGCTGTGGGGTTGAGATTCTTTTACCTTTGCCACACCTCAACCAACTCGTCGATACCGCTGAAAATTGCATCGGGTTGGATACCCTTTTGGGCGATAGAATCCTCATTGTCAACGCCGGTAGTGACCAGAATGGTTTTGAGACCGGCCCTCTGACCGCCCAGGATGTCCGTTTCCAGCCGGTCGCCCACTATGGCTGTGTGGTTGGGCCGGCTGCCCATTTTTTGCATAGCAAGCTCAAACATTAAGGCTTCCGGTTTGCCGATAGTGACCGGTTTAACCCCGGTGGCGGCTTGAATAGCCGCCAAAATGGAACCCGCCCCCGGATAATATCCCTCTTCGGCGGGAAAAGTTACGTCGCCGTTAGTGCCGATGAATTGAGCGCCTCGCTGGATGAGCAAAACCGCGTATTTCAGCTTGTCGTAACTAAGATTAAAGTCGATGCCGGCTACCACAGCCTCGACGGGCCGGCCGGCATCGTTGACCACGGTAAAGCCCGCCCCGCGCATTGCCTGGCGTATGCCGTCGCCTCCGATTAGGTAGACGCTGCCGCCATTATTAAATTCGCGCTTTAAATAGGCTGCCGTCGCCAGAGAGGAAGTCATGACATTTTCCGGGTTAAGGGCAACGCCAAAATTAGCCAGCTTTTGCTGGTATTGGGCCGGCGTTTTGCCGGCGTTGTTTGTAGCCAGCACAAAGGGGATGGAGCGTTTTTCTAAAAAGTTGAAAAATTTTGACAGGCCGGGCAGAGGCGTGTCGCCACGCCATAAAACGCCGTCCATATCGATGGCTAAAGCTTGAATGTTGTTGAGATTAAGTTTCTTGGTCATAGGGTAAATAGAGTACGGCAGAACCAAAACGGACAAAGGTTAAAGCGCCCATTAACGCTCCGGCGGCAAGTTCAACCGTTGATTGTCCGGTCAGCAGAATAAAAGGGATAGCGTAAACCCCGGCAAATAAGGTGTACCCGGTGTTGGCAATCATAGCCACGTATTTGGCTTTGGGGTTTTTACTGGTCACAATCCGGCGGATGCCGAAGATCATGACCGGAATTTCGGCCAGGGAGAAAAAGAGCAGAAATAAAAAAAGCCCCCACACGTATAGCGGTTGGCTAAAAAGCGGCAATATCCAGCCCGAGGTCATAATCAAGAGACTGAGGGCCGTGATGATAATGGCCCCTATCAGTCCCGCTACCCCGGTCAGGATAACATTAATTCGCGT
>JAJRVO010000164.1 GCA_024277275.1 Chloroflexota bacterium | reverse complement strand
GCCGGGCTGATTTTTGCCGGCGTAAGAGCAGAATTGGCAGAATTAACGAATCAAAATTCTATCATTCTGGAAATTCTGCTCTGAAATGCCCACAATTGCAACAATTTTCATACCCTAATTGTCAAACCGGGAATTGCTGTTGCAACGCATCTTTTGCTCGTTTGCGTTCGGTAATGTCCCGCATAATAATGACCAAATCGGCGGCGTGGCCCTCATAAGAAATTAGAGTGGCGGCGGTCTCACAGGGTATTAGCGTTCCATCTTTGGCAACCAGATCAATGTGATAGGTTTTGGGGACTTGTTTTCCGGCAAGCCTGTTTTCATATTGGCAACGGACGGCTTCTTTATCATGGGCCTGAACAAGCTCAAAGAAATTTAAACCGTTATCTACATCCTGTTGAGTGTATCCAAAAAGTTCAATAAACGCTTGATTGACCAATTGGTAACACCCATCTTGCAAGATCACAACAGGGTCCGGACTCAGGTCTATCAGATTCCGGTATTTTTCTTCGCTCTCCAGCAGAGCCGCTTCTGCCTGTTTGGACTGGGTGATATCACGCACCAGCGCAACCAGACGGGCGTCTGCCGCCTCTGCGTCGCCTTTGGTCACAACTGAGAGTTCATACCATCTGACATCTGTGCCTATCTCTAAAGAATAGACCGCGCCAACGTGCCGCCCCGTTTTAACGGCCTCGCCAATAGTATCTATGATGATGCTTGCCGCTTCTTGTGGAAGTGTCTGGCTTACTGTTTTGCCAAGAAACTCTTGGGGAGGCATATAAAGCGCTTCAAGACGAGGCGCGTGGAAGCCGTAGACACGTCCATAACCATCCACCTCGAACAAAATATCTGGGAGAGCATTTAGCGTTGCTTTCAATTGGTCATGGGCTTCTCGCAACTCCGTCTCTACCCGCTGTCGCTCTGTAATTTCTTGCTGTAAACGCCTATTTTGATCTTCAAGCTTCTTTTGCAAATTGTGGATGGTTAAATGCTTTTCTACGCGGGCAATAACTTCTTCCGGCTGAAATGGTTTGGTAATGTAATCAACAGCATTCATCTCAAGCGCACGCACTTTATCGGCGGTTTCAGACAGTATGCTCAAGAAAATAACAGGCGTATCGGCGGTATTAATGCTTCCTTTCAAACGGCGACACAATTCAAAGTCGTTTATGTCGGGTATCATTATATCCAAAAGAATGATGTCCGACTGGAGACGCTTAACCCGCTTAAGCGTGCTTGCGCCGTCCTCAGCAATGAGCACTTTAAAATTGGCTTGTCGCAAAAGATTAAACAGGATACTTAAGCTGGCCGGATCATCATCGACAACTAAAACAGTCCCCTTTTTATCTTGTTTCATAAGCGGCTACCCCTTTGTATAGCTTATATTATGGGGGCGGTTCAAAAGGTACGAGAATTAACTTTACACTTTTGACGAATGACGGACGACGAAAAAAGCGTGACTATCGGATGTTTTTCATTCGTCTATCGTCATTCGTCCTTCGTCAGGTAGACAAGATGAGCAAGAAGAACCACAAATCAAGGAGAAAGCGCGGATTAGAATTTGGAGAAAATCCGCGTTTTCCTGTCAATCCGTGGTTCTTGATTAGAAAATTGGACAACTCTGGGGCAGTTATGATTAGGGGCCATCAAAGTTGTGGCCTTGATCTATGTAATCATCTAAAAATAAGTTCCTGCAAAAGGAGTCAAAAAGCGCGCTTTTTGACTCCTAAAACGGGAAGTTATTTTTGGACGGTCACTATAGTATTACCCCACAAGATTTACGCTGCCCGAGAGAATCTTTGCTCATTGCTCATTGTTCATTGTTCATTTGCGGCTTGCCGCGCTATGCATTAACCTGGGTCAGCCAGCCGTGTCGATCATTTACCTCTCCGGTGATGATGGAGAAAAATTCGCTTTGGATCTCTTCGGTGATTGGCCCGCGCGAACCGATTCCTATTTCAACGCCGTCAACGCTCTTAATCGGGGTAATTTCGGCAGCCGTGCCGGTAAAGAAAAGCTCATCGGCAATGTAAAGCATTTCACGGGGGATCTGCTGTTCCAGGATGGGATAGCCTTTCTCTTCGGCCAGGGCAATGGCAAAACCGCGTGTGATACCTGTCAAGATAGAGTTACCCATCGACGGCGTGTAAATTTTGCCGTCGAGTACTACAAAGATGTTCTCGCCGCTGCCCTCGCTAACGTAACCCTGAACGTCCAGCACAATACCTTCAACATAACCGTGGCGTTTGGCTTCCATTACCACCATTTGTGAATTGATGTAGTTGCCGCCGGCCTTAGCCATAGCCGGATGCGTATCCGGGGCCATACGTCGCCAACTGCTTACGGCCACATCGACGCCTTTCTCGATGGCATCTGCGCCCAGGTAAGCGCCCCACTCCCAGGTAGCAATGATAACCTGCACCGGGCAAGCGCGGGGATCGACCCCCAGAGTTTCATACCCCCGGAAAACAAGCGGGCGAATGTAACAAGCGTTATGCTTGTTCCGAACAATGGCATCAATAATAGCCTGACTAATTTCCTCTTGACTGAAGGGAATGGGCATATTGATGATTTTACAACTGTTAAAGAGGCGTTTAACGTGGGGTTCCAGCCCCAACACGGCCGGTCCTGTTGGCGTTTGATAGACCCGAATACCTTCAAAAACGCTGGTGCCGTAATGCAAAACATGCGATAAGACGTGAATTTTTGCTTCATCCCACGGTATAAATTCTCCGTCAAACCAGATAAACTCAGATTTTGGCATTGCCATTGATAAAAATCTCCCTTCAAATAAATAGTAGCTACATTTTACTTAAGAATCAGCGAATGGGCGAATCGAGGAAAACAAAAACCCTCCGCCTTGTTGCTTGGGAGGGTTTTTTGGCTGGTTGTGGGCCCTGTAGGATTCGAACCTACGACCACCCGGTTATGAGCCGGACGCTCTAACCGCTGAGCTAAGGGCCCTTCAAAGTTTAGTAAGATTAAGAGTTAAGCGAGTTTAATGAGTTTCTACTCACCTAACTCTT
>JAJRVO010000163.1 GCA_024277275.1 Chloroflexota bacterium | reverse complement strand
TAACATTTTTATGGGACACAGATGAACACAGATTTCACAGATTTTTGTTTAGTTTTTTACCATAATCTGTGTTTATCTGCGAAAATCTGTGTCCTATTCTCTGGCTTTCAGAATGTTACTTTGTGACCGTGCTGAGTATAGAGGGTGAATAAGTTGCCGGTGGGGTTTCTAAAAAACCTCACGGGTTTGATTAACCAATCTAGTTTTCTTCCCAACACTACCAAATCAAGGTGATATCTATGGCAGATGAAGATTTCAAAGACATTCTGGCCGAACAGAGATTGGCTCGCTCTGGCCGGATCATTTCAACCTCATGGGAGAAATTACCCTGGTGGCTGCTCATCGTTTTATTCCTGGGCTTGCTTATCCTTTACAATGTTTTTACCTCTGAAACCTACAGCGACGCCTTAAAATTCATCTCCGGCGTCTCCGTAACCAATTTAACAGAACTCTCGCAAGAAGAACTGGCCGCAGAAAAAGCAAAAACCAATGGCTTGCGCTTTACGGTGGGAAGCTGGCGCATAGTCATTTTACCCGAAGGAATTATTTTAACGTTTATCTCTACCATAGGCGGCTATGTTATGGCCGCCATCATTGGCTTGTTTACCGGCCTGGCCAGAACCAGCAAAAACCGCATTGTTTATAATATCGCCACGCTTTATGTAGAAGTTATTCGCGGTGTGCCAATTATTGTTCAGATTATCTACTGGGCCTTTGTGGTTACGCCGCTGATAGTGCAAGGATTTAACAGCCTGGGCGAGTATATGTTGAGCAGCGGCAGTTCCGCCGCGTTTGCCGCCTCCCTGGCCGGGATGAGCATTCGCTCCATACCCCTAAACATTCGGGGGGTTTTGGCCCTGGGGGTTGCTTATGGCGCTTTTGAAGCCGAAATTTACCGGGCCGGCATTGAATCAATTGAGCGAGGCCAAATGGAAGCCGCCCGCTCATCCGGGATGACGTATGTGCAGGCTATGCGCTATGTCATTTTGCCCCAGGCTATTCGGCGAGTGCTGCCCCCGCTGGGTAACGACTTTATCGCCATGCTCAAAGACTCCTCGCTGCTCTCAGCCATCGCCGTTAGAGAGTTAACCCAGATGGGAACCCTGAACCGGTCGCGCACCTTTCGCTCGGTAGAAACGTACAACCTGGTGGCCTTTTTATACTTGACCATGACTCTGGTATTGTCAATGGGAGTAAAATTTATAGAACGGAGGATGTCTATCGATGAGCAGTGATGTTATAATCGACATTCAAAATGTAACCAAACAGTTTGGCGATTTTACCGTCTTGAGTCAGGTAAACTTGCAAATAAGCGTGGGCGAGGTGGTGGTGATCATCGGCCCCAGCGGCGCCGGCAAAAGTACTTTACTGCGCTGCATCAATCGCCTGGAAACCATTGGTCAGGGGATGATTATTGTTGACGACATCCTCCTTGACACAAACAAAAATATCAACCAGGTGCGGGCCGAAGTGGGGATGGTTTTTCAGTCATTCAACCTGTATCCGCACCTGACGGCCCTGGAAAACATCACCCTGGCCCAGCGCGTGGTCCGCAAACGGAGTAAAGCAGAATCCGAAGCCAGGGCGCACCAGCTTTTAGCCAAGGTGAAAATCCCAGAGCAAGCCAACAAATACCCCAGCCAGCTTTCGGGCGGGCAGCAGCAGCGGGTGGCAATTGCCCGCGCCCTGGCTATGGACCCCAAAATCATGCTCTTTGACGAGCCAACCAGCGCCCTGGACCCGGAGATGATCAAGGAGGTGCTGGACGTAATGCTGGACCTGGCCAAAGAGGGGATGACTATGGTGGTGGTTAGCCACGAGATGGGCTTTACCCGCAAGGCCGCCGACCGCATTATCTTTATGGATGAAGGCGCCATTGTAGAAGACACCTCTCCCGACGAACTCTTCAACAACCCCCAACACGATCGGACCAAGCTGTTTTTGAGCCAAATTTTGCATTGATTCTGTCAGGCTAGACCTCAAAGATTTCCAAAAACACCTTTGCGACATGAAGATTTTCCGTTTGGATCAAAATCTACGCTCAAAAAGGCGTTACAAACCTTTGAGGTCTTAAACCGAGATACAGACTGAGCAGTAACGATTCTGTCGTCATTCGTTCCTGGTCATTTGTCCTTAGCCATCATAATAATCAATAACTGATGACCGAAACCTTTATCCTGCTTAAACCTTATCCCCGTCTCTGGTCGCTGGAAGCCGGCGTAGCGATGGTTGTTACCGACCTGCACGGCGACTGGGACGCCTACCGGCGTTACCGTGACCGTTTTGTCGATCTGCATGCCGCCGGCCGCGCCAATTGTCTCATCTTAACCGGCGATTTAGTTCACGCTGAAAAACCCGAAGGCGACCGGTCGCTGGAGATTGTGCTTGATGTGTTGGACCTGCGAGCCTCATACGGCTCCGCCATTATTTACCTTTGCGGCAATCACGAGATGCCCCATATTTACGGCATTAGCCTGGCCAAAGGCGACCGGGTCTATACCCCAGACTTTGAAAAGGCGTTAAGCGATAGCGGGCGTAGAGACGAGGTTGCCGCTCTGTTCAACTCCTTGCCCTTTTACCTGCGTACTCAGGCCGGGGTAAGCCTGACTCACGCCGGCGCGGCGTCCCCCATTGTCAATCCGGCTAACCCGCTAAAACTTTTTAATTGGAGTCACCAGGATTTGCTGGCCTGGGCCGATAAAACCTTGACTAGCGAAGACGTAGCCGCCTTGCGTGAAGGATACGCCAGCCAACACCACAACATTCCGTACAACACCCTGGCCGCCTATTTTTTAGCCGTATCCGGGCCGGATGACCCGCGTTACAACCATCTTCTGCGCGGCTTTATTGCCAGCAGTTATCCGGATTTTGAGCGCCTTCTCTGGCCTGCCCTCTTTACCCGCTGCGAGAAACAGTACGGCCTAACTGACTATTCCATTTTTTTGGACGCTTTGCTCAAGGAGTTATCCGTTGACTATTTTCCCCAACAAGCGTTGGTTGCCGGACACATTACTCTTAAAGGCGGGCATCTGATTATTGCTAATAGGCACCTGCGTTTGGCCAGCGCCCACCACGCCACCCCCCGCAAGGCGGGCCAATATTTACTCTTCGACACCGCCCAACCAATCCAAAGCATTGAAGATTTGGGGAACGGTTTGGGCAGCGTGTTTAAGTAATTGTCGCTAACCTGAACAGGCCATTTCATTTCCAGGCTGAACACAATAAAACGCAGTAAGGAAGTAAGAAGTAGGGAGTAGGAAGTAGGGGAAAAACCCTTACTCCTTACTCCTTACTTCCTACTCCCCGGATATACAAAACTCTCTTGCCCATGTAGATTCTGTCATAGCGCCTCGGTTCCTCCGTGAAAACTGTAAGAAACGTTACAGCCATTCCGTCATAAAGTTGTAAAATGGGTGTAACTGTAAAAATAAGCACGGAGAGAACCCAACAATGAAAAAATACGATGCAATTATCATTGGAGCCGGACAAGGCGGCGCGCCGTTAGCCCACAAGCTGGCCGATTTAGAATGGAAAGTGGCCTTTATTGAAAAAGACCACCTGGGCGGTTCTTGTATCAACTACGGCTGCACCCCTACCAAAACAATGATGGCCAGCGCCCGATTAGCCCACTACGCTCGTCGCGCCCCTGAGTTTGGCGTGCGCACCGGCCAAGTTGAGGTTAATATGGCCCAGGTTGTGGCCCGCAAAAACAAGCTGGTTGAAGAGTGGCGCAACGGGCAAAATTACCACGCCGAGAGCCGTCCCACGCTTGACCTTTATCGCGGACACGGTCGCTTCACCGGCCCTCACACCGTCAAAGTAAACGGTCAAACGTTGACCAGTGAGAAGATATTTATCAACACCGGCACGCGCCCTCGCATCATCCCCATCCCCGGCCTGGATGAAGTTGACTATCTCACCAACCGCAACGTAATGGATTTAAAGGAAACGCCGGAACACCTGTTGATATTGGGCGGCAACTATCTGGGGTTGGAGTTCGGCCAGATGTTTCGGCGCTTTGGCAGCCGGGTCACGGTGATAGAGTTGATGGACCAGATTGTACCCCGCGAGGACGAAGACGTAGCGCAGGCGCTGCAAGAGTCTCTGGAAGCTGAGTGTATGAGTTTTCGATTGGGAGCAAGGGCAACCAGAGTCGCCAAAACGCCTGACGGCATTGAGTTAACCGTTACCCGCAAAGACAACAGCGCCGAAACGCTCGCGGGCAGCCACTTATTGGCGGCAATTGGTCGAACCCCAAACACAGACGACCTCGGTCTGGATGCAGCCGGGATTGAAACTTACGGGCCGGGTTTTATTAAACACAACGACAAGCTGGAAACCAACGTACCCGGCGTATGGGTCATTGGGGATGTCAAGGGAGGGCCGGCCTTTACCCACGTCTCTTATGAAGATCACCTGGTCATTTACGATAACCTGCTCAATGGCCAGGAACGGACTATCGCCGATCGGTTGGTACCTTACGCTCTCTTTACCGACCCAGAGTTGGGACGTGTCGGCCTGAGTGAGAAAGATGCCAAAGCGGCAGGTTACAACCTGAAAGTGGGAACAATACCGATGTCGTGGGTAGCCCGGGCCATTGAGCGCAGTGAAACCAACGGCTTGATGAAAGTGGTTATCAATGCCGACAACGACCGCATCTTGGGGGCCGCCATTCTAGGTTCCGAGGGCGGCGAAGTGGTTCAGGTTTTAATGGCCTTGATGATGGCCGACGCCCCCTGGACCCTGTTTGAGAAAGCTACGTTTATCCACCCCACGCTGGTGGAAGGCTTTTTTACGTTAATGGATAATGTAAAGCCGGTTTAGGACACCAATTTTGAGAAAGGAAATTTACTATGCCGAAAGCAATATGGAGAGACGTTGTACTCGCCGAAAGCGATCATACCGAAATTGTAGAAGGAAATCACTACTTTCCGCTTGATTCAATCAACCGTGAATACTTTAAAGAAAGCGATACCCGTAGCACCTGCCCCTGGAAGGGGGTAGCCAGCTACTTTACTATTGAGGCTAACGGACAGGTTAATAAAGACGCTGCGTGGTACTATCCATCGCCAAAATTAGCCGCCAAGAACATTACCGGGCATGTAGCTTTTTGGCGCGGGGTGAGGATTGAAGCATAAACAAGAAGTAGGGAGTAGGGAGCAAGGAAAATCCTCCCCCATTCTCGTTCCCAAACCGAAGTTTGGGAACGAGAATGGGGGCTAGACTCTTGCCCAAAGACGGGCCAATCTGTTGGGAGACAGGCCAAGCGCAAACAGAAATTGCGCGGTTAGCCAGATTAAAGCCGTTCTAAGTTTCTTGTCTTTAAATTTGTGGGCAGAGGCAATAATGGTGTCGGGTAAGTAGAGGGTTGGGCCGAATTTTTCCATACGTTGGGCAAAGTCATAATCTTCTAAAATTTTGTAGGACTGAAAGCCGCCAATAGCTTCATAAATCTCTCTATGCACAAAAATGCCGCTATTGCCGTAGTAATGGCCCCGGTATCGCCATTTCTTTAAGAGGCGAGCCAACAACCGGACAAACAGAGAGTTATCATCAAATTTAACGTGAAAATTTCCGCCAATGGTTTGGGGGAGCAACTTGAGGTTACGCTCAATTGTCGACACGGCATCAGGCGGCAGTTGGCTGCCGGGCCAGAGGGATAGCAAAACATCGCCATTGGCTGCGGCTACCCCGGCATTAAGCAACTTCCCTCTGGTTGTTCCGGGGCTGGAAACAACTTTGGTTTGACCGGCTGCCGGAGTTATAATATGCTCAACCTGATTCCCTGCGACCACAATAACCTCAAAATTGCCTGTCTGTTTTAAGAGGCAATCCAGAGCGACATTATATTGATCTTCATTTAAGACGGGGATAATTATAGAAATGAGAATGATCTTGTCCCTGCGCAAAGATGCCCAAATTATATCACAACTTCAGGGATTTGCAGGAATTATTAAATTCTCAAATTAAGTGGGGATAGCTACTATTCATCCGCTACTAATTGCAGGCCGTCGGAGTCAAGGATGTCAATCCGCTTGCGGCCAATCTCAATGAAGTGGTTGGCTTTGAACTCGTTGAGGGTTTGGGTAGCGGTTTCGCGGTAGGTGCCAATGGCTTCGGCCAGGTCTTGATGGGTATAACCACGGATGCTATCACCATGATCGTTGCGGAGGCGCAGAAGCAGCAGGGCCAGCCGGGCGGGTATGCTCTTAAAAGCCATATCTTCCAGTTGGGATTCGGCCTTGCTCAAACGGTCGGCCATCAAGCCCATAATGCGTAAGGCCACAGCCGGTTTGCCCAAAATCAGGCGCTCCACGTCATAGCGACTCATCACGCACAGCAAACAATCTTCTGAGGCTTCGGCAAAGGTGTTTTGCATACCCTGCCCAATAATAGCCATCTCGCCAAAAATTGTACCGGCTCCAATGGTGGCTACAATCAGCTTTTTCCCTTCCGGCGAGAGACGATAGAGTTGAACGCGGCCCTTCTTTAAAATAAAGAGCGCCTCGCTGGTATCTTCAGGCTGGTAAAAAATTTTACCTTTCCGGCAGGTACTCATGGTGGTGGTTCGGTCCATCTCCGCCATTTCGTCTTTAGAGAGGTCCTGAAAAATATCCACCATCTGCAAATAGCTAATTTTTTGACTTTTGTCCATAGCCCTTGTCAAGGCTCAGGCTGTGTGGCAGTTACTTCCTCTACCCACCCGGCAACCTCTTTGGGACTGGGATTCCCCAAAGAAACAATTTGGTCATTGAGCATAAAAGTGGGTGTTGCAAATACTGCTTCAGGTACAACTGCCTGAGCGTCGGTTATATCAATAACTTCAATGTTGATGAAATCAGAATAATCTTGCTCAACACGTGCGGCGATATTTAGAGCTTCATTGCAACTGGGGCAATTTTCTATTATAAAAACTTTTAAATCGGACTTCATTTTGGTAAATTTACCCCCCTCTGAACTTTCTTTTTGGGCGTATTCCGGCAGAGGCGAAGTAATCGGATAAAAATCGCTTAAATATTCTTTCTCCGTTTTCCGCATTCCCAAACTTTGGTTTGGGAACAAGGTCAACAAGGCTGAATTTTTATAACGCATTTTACCCGATTGCTTGCCTCTGTTATCATTATAGAGGAAGTAGGGGGCTAAATCAGTAACAGTGATTACATAAGAAGTTCCAAAATTTAAATCATCCCAAAACTTCTTGCTCATTGGGCTAAGAATCAACTGTTAAGATACTAAGTTCTTTAACGCTGCCGTGCCGTGTAGCTTCATTATATATGTAGCATCGCAAAGCCGCAATCAATAACAAGGATTCTTTACGGGTAATGAAAATAGGAGCCAAAAAGTACACTTTTTGGCTCCTATTTTCAGACGAGTTATTACTCCAACAATAAGAATTTATCATTCATCATCGTTCATCATTTTATACAAGGAGACGCATCTATGACCATAACTTTAGCCGTTCTGGCCGGATTTGGTTTGGGTTACATCATCGAGCGGGGTGACCTGTGCTTTCACAGTACCCTGCGGGGATTATTTCGGCGCCCGCGCCAGCTTGACCTTTTTCGAGCCTATCTGTTGTCTATACTGGTCGCAGCGCCGGTGATATACGCTGGAAGTCGGTTATGGATCTAAGAAATACTGTAACTGAAATTGTACACCCCAATAATATGGGTAACTATCCTGATAAAGCAGGTAACTTACAGCGAGTATTTTTAGAAACAGCATTTTCCTAATATGATAACCGACTTC
>JAJRVO010000162.1 GCA_024277275.1 Chloroflexota bacterium | reverse complement strand
TTCGCCGGTTTGGTGGCTAATTTGTGGGCCGGACTCTCCCCCGGCGCGATAACGATTGGCGAACACGCCTGCTGGTGGATTGCTTTGGGCTTGATTTTGGCCTTTGTGCCCTACTTCCCCTACAGCAAGCACGCTCACCTTTTTATCGGTCCTTTCAACTTTATGACTCGCCCGGAGCGTGCAGCCCTGGGGGCGCAAGGGTCGATTGATTTTGAAGACGAAAGCATTGAGCAATTTGGCGTCGCCACGCTGACTCACCTGACCCAAACCCAACTGGTCGACCCCTTTGCCTGTATTATGTGCAATCGCTGCCAGGAGGCGTGTCCGGCCTACAACACCGGCAAGGAGCTATCCCCGGCTGCGCTTGAGATTAGCAAACGCTACTACATCCGCGAAAATATGGACGCGTTGGCCGCCGGTGAAGAAGACTCGACCCCGCTAATGGAATACGCCATCAGCGAGAGCGCGGTCTGGGCCTGCACCACCTGCGGCGCTTGCGTCGAGGTCTGCCCGGTCGGCAACGAGCCGATGTTTGACATTCTTGACCTGCGCCGCAACCAGGTCTTGATGGAGAGCGCATTCCCGGCTGAATTGAAAGGAGCCTTCACCGGCATCGAGCGCAACGCCAACCCCTGGCAAATGGCCGAAGACCGGATGGCCTGGACCAAGCCGCTTGACTTCCCGGTGCCGACAGTCGCCGAAAACCCCGACTTTGAGGTGCTGTACTGGGTGGGCTGCGCCGGAGCCTTTGACCCCAACGCCCAGGAAATCGCCCAGGCCACGGCCACGGTGCTGAACGCTGCCGGAGTTAACTTTGCCGTGCTGGGCAACGACGAAGTCTGCACCGGCGATACCGCCCGTCGCGCCGGAAACGAGTATCTTTTCTACGAGATGGCCCTGGCCAACATCGAAACGCTCAACGGCGTAGGGGCCGACAAAAAGAAGATTGTCGCCACTTGCCCCCACTGCCTGCACGCCATTGGCAAAGAGTACGCCGATTTTGGCGGCAATTTCACCGTACTGCACCACACCCAACTGATTGCGGAGTTAATCGGCAGCGGTAAACTTAAGCTCAACGGCAACAAACTAGAGCAGGCTACGTTCCACGACCCCTGCTATCTGGGTCGCCATAATGGGGTATACAACGCTCCCCGTGAGGCGTTAGCCAAAGCCGGGATGACGCTGCTGGAGATGAGTCGCAGCAAGAGCGACTCCTTCTGCTGCGGCGCGGGCGGAGCGCAGATGTGGAAAGAAGAGGAACACGGCAGCGAGGCCGTCAATGCCAATCGCTTTGCCGAGGCCAAAGCCACCGGAGCCAAAACCGTGGCCGTCGGCTGCCCCTTCTGCGCCCAGATGATGAATGACGCCAACAACGACGCCGGCGGGTCGATGGAAGTTAAAGACGTGGCCCAGGTTATAGCGGCGGCGATTTAATATGGTATAATACCTACCATAAAGCGGTAAAGTTGTGGGGTATAGTTATGATTGAAGAAAAAGATTTCCCTAAAATTAGAGATTACGTCATCAAGATTCTGCCGGAGATACTGCGCCAGGAGCCTGAGATTGTGACCACAATCGAGGGGATTTTGGCCGAGCAATTTCCACGCCGGGATGAGTTTGCTCGTATGCTGGATGAGCTTACCCAGCATCGTCAGGAAACCCATCAAAGTTTTGAACAGATAGACCAGCGCTTTGAGCAAGTAGACCAGCGCTTTGAGCAAGTAGACCAGCGCTTTGAGCAAGTAGACCAGCGCTTTGAGCAAGTAGACCAGCGCTTTGACGATATGCACCAAACGCAACTTGGCATGAAACGAGACATTGCCAAGATACAACACGGCCAGGAAAGACTTATCGAAAAAATAGATGGTCAAGAAAAATGGCTCAAGTTGGTGATTGGCGACTTGAGAAATGAAAAAGGGCAGACGCTTGAGGATTTGGTTGCGGCTGCTTTACGTTACGGCTTGAAAAATCCGGATATCAACCCGGAAAATATCCGCCTGCGCCAGAAGTTAGTGGATACCGAAGGACAAGTCTTTAAGCCCGGCTTTAGCACAGAAATCGACCTAATTGCTGAAGATGGCACGCTGACGGTCTTCGAGGTCAAGGCATCCGCTAAACCCGGCGATGTTTATCTATTTTCTATGAAAGTTGAGTTAGTTGCAGTCCAAAATCCAGATAAGCAGGCGCTTGGAGTATTTATCTCGCTGGAAGCCGGCGAAGAGGTTAAACAACAATGCGCTGAGTACGGGCTGGCGCTGGTAGACTGATAGCAACAATAAATTATATGACCGAAATCATCGAAACACAACTGGACCCGCAAGACGAACAATTTCAGCAAAACGCCGCCCACAATCAGGCGCTGGCTCAAGAACTTCGCGACCGGCTGGCTCAAGTGCGTAAAGGCGGCGGCGAACGCGCCCAACACCGTCACGCCGAGCAAAACAAAATCTTTGTGCGCGACCGTATCGACCGTCTTCTCGATTCCGGCTCGCCCTTTTTAGAGATGTCTCCCCTGGCCGCTTGGGAATTGTACGATGGCGACGCCCCTTCGGCGGGCATTGTGACCGGCATTGGTCAGGTGGCGGGCCGCGAGTGCATGGTTATTGCCAACGACGCCACGGTCAAAGGGGGGACTTACCTTCCGATGACGGTTAAAAAACATCTCCGCGCCCAGCAAATCGCCCTGGAAAACCGCTTGCCCTGCATCTATCTGGTCGACTCCGGCGGCGCATTTTTGCCCCTGCAAGAAGATGTTTTCCCCGACGTGGACGATTTTGGGCGAATCTTTTACAACCAGGCCACTATGAGCGCCGCAGGCATCCCTCAGATTGCGGCGGTGATGGGGTCGTGTACCGCCGGGGGCGCTTACGTGCCGGCCATGAGCGACGAGGCCATCATTGTCAAGGGAACCGGCTCCATTTTTTTGGGCGGGCCGCCCCTGGTCAAAGCCGCCACCGGCGAAGAGGTGACAACGGAGGAGTTGGGCGGCGCCGACGTGCATACCCGCACCTCCGGCGTGGCCGACCACTACGCCGTAGACGACGAACACGCCCTGGAACAGGTGCGGGGCATTGTGGCTACGCTAAATACGCGCAAACAAATTAATCTTGACCTACAACCGCCGGAAGAGCCGCTTTACGACCCGGCTGAACTGTACGGCGTTTTGCCCGCCTCTTTTAAGGTAGCCTACGACGCGCGCGAGGTCATTGCCCGGTTGGCGGACGGCAGCAAATTCCGCGAGTTCAAAGCGCTTTACGGAACTACGCTGGTGTGCGGTTTTTCTCGTATTTATGGGTATCCCGTCGGCATTATTGCCAATAACGGCATTCTCTTCAGCGAGTCGGCCTTAAAAGGCGCGCACTTTGTTGAGCTATGCACCGCCCGGCGAATTCCCCTGCTCTTTTTGCAAAATATAACCGGCTTTATGGTCGGCAAAGAGTATGAAGCCGGTGGTATTGCCAAAGATGGGGCTAAAATGGTCCACGCCGTGGCCAATGCCTCGGTTCCCAGGCTGACGGTCATTATTGGCGGTTCGTTTGGGGCGGGCAACTACGGCATGTGCGGTCGAGGCTACAGCCCTCGCTTTTTGTGGATGTGGCCCAACAGCCGCATCAGCGTGATGGGCGGCGAGCAAGCGGCCAATGTACTGCTCACGGTTAAACAAGACCAACTGGCTCGACACAATGAGCCGTTGATGTCGCCGGAAGAGCAAGAAGCCTTCAAACAGCCTATCTTAGACAAGTACGAGCGAGAAGGCAACCCCTACTATTCAACCGCCCGCCTGTGGGACGACGGCATCCTTGACCCACCCCAAACCCGGCAAGTTTTGGGACTGGCTCTATCGGCCTGCCTCAACGCGCCGGTGCCGGACACAACATACGGCGTTTTTAGAATGTAGAAAGGAGTAGGGAATGGGGAGTAGGGAGTAGGGAGTAGG
>JAJRVO010000016.1 GCA_024277275.1 Chloroflexota bacterium | reverse complement strand
CACAAATTTGTACCACAATCTGTTCGAATCGGCTAATTTCTGGTACCACGCCCTTCCCGTGGAGATCGAAGATGTGCCCAGCATGGAGCACCAGGCTGTTGAGGGCGAGAACATCAAACGAGAGTATGACCCGGCCGTGGTTCTGCCGCTGCTATCTTCTCCGGGGACATGGAGCACTCGCTATCGGGAGCGCCTGGACGGGGCCGGCCAGGCCATGGATCGTTATCAACGCAATCGCAAATTGTTGCGCACCATGCAACAACAGGCCAGGCGAAACCGATACCATCTGCGGCTGCTGGCAGCGATCAACGAGTTTCAGGCCACGGCTCCCATGCTGCTGCTGGCGCTACAAAAATGCGACGTGGCCGATTCCGCCAGACAGCGCCGCGCCATGCAGGAGGTAAAGCAGGCTCTGTCGACATTCGAACTGGCCTGGGATCGTTTACAAGAGGTCTTTGCCGACACGCGCTTTTTGGTCTACCCACCGGATTTTATCCCAGATCGCTACCGCCATTTTGCCAGCAGGCGAGAGGATATTTCATTTCTCATTCAGAAAGAGGATATCTACCATCCACTGGTCCGGCGTTGGCTTGCCGAGAATGGAGTAAAATAGAAAAACGAGCCGAGCAAGAGAAGGTCATCATGGAAAACGCTCTACCACGTTCCGGCTGGCCTGATACGGCTCGTGTGAAGAGTTTACCTATATTGATACAGGAGCAAAGGAAAAATGAAAGAAGAACAGAGTAAAATCAATCGCAGGCAGTTTATGGAAACAGGCGTCAAGGCGACAGCCCTGTCGCTGGCGTCGCCGCTGGTCGGTTTGGCTGCAGGGAACTCGCAGCATAAAAAGAGGCTGGCCCTGGTCGGCACGGGCAGCCGGGGCAGCATTATGTGGGGCAAGTTACTGCTGGATCATTATAGCAGTTATGTCGATCTTGTGGGACTTTGCGATATTAATATGAAACGAGCCAAATTTTCCCGCCAATATATTAACGTTCCAGTCCCGGTTTTTCATGCCAGTGAATTTGATCGCATGATTGCTGAGACGCAGCCTGATTCGGTTATCATAGCAACCACAGATTGCTTTCATGAAAAATATGCGGTGCGGGCCATGCAATTGGGGTGCGACGTCATTTGCGAAAAGCCGCTGGCGACCGAAGCAGAGCAATGCCAGAATCTTTTGTTGACCGAACAAAAGACGGGTAAAAAGATCATTACAACTTTTAATGCGCGTTATGGAAATGCCGCTGAAGAGATCAAGCGAATCATCATGTCCGGTGAGCTGGGTCGCATCATCTCGACTGAATTTCACGAGTATCTGGATATTATCCACGGCGCCAGCTATTATCGGCGCTGGAACGGAAGGATTAAATATTCCGGCTCTCTGCTGGTACACAAGGCTTGTCATCATTTTGACCAGATGAATTGGTGGCTTGACGCGGAACCGGAAACTGTTTATGCTTTTGGCGACGTTGCTTTTTATGGCAAGAATCACTCTTTTCGCTCACGAAAATGCCGCGGTTGCCCGTTTCAACAAAAGTGCGATTTTTATTGGGACATCACCAGAGATAAAATGGCCATGCAGATGTACGTAAACTGCGAGGATGAAGACGGTTATATCCGCGATAGCTGCGTGTGGGATAACGAGATCGATACTTATGACACGATGACCGTGCAGCTACGTTACAACAACGGCGTGCTGTTAAATTATTCGTTAAATACATTTATGCCGTATGAGGGCCAACGCATTGCTTTCAACGGTGAAAAAGGACGGCTGGATGTTCGGATTTACGCCCGACAACCGTGGAAAACTGAAAATAAAAACGAGTTTCGGCTGACGAAAAATTTCCAGAGCACAAAAACATGGAGCGTAAAGGTTGGCTCGGGTGGGCACGGTGGCGCAGATAATAGCTTGCAGGATATGCTTTTCCTGCCTGGACAAAGCGATCCGTTAGGTAAGATGGCCGGAAGCCGCGACGGCGTTCTGGCCAGCCTGACCGGCATTGCCGCGCGCACCTCCATCGAAACCGGAGAAACCGTTCGAATCGATGACCTTGTTGATTTTCCGTTGCGCTGGCGATGGTAGAGCGTGAAACGTAATGTGTGAAATTGGGATAGCAAAAGATAAAGAAGGAGGTGGTGTTCTCATGAGGATTTTTTGAACGTGGGGAAAAAATAAGCAGGACAACAAAAGCAGGAGGAGATAAGGTGAAACTTTTAAATTTTGTCTTACTAACGCTGACCATTCTTTTAGTCGTACCATTAAGCGTTTTTAGTCAATTACCTTATTCTGAGGGTGGTCCGTCAGTCACTGACCCGGGAGCGGATCTACCCACCAATCTGCGGCGGTATCTGGATGCTACCAACGGCAACGACAATAATGACGGGACGAGTCCTGCCACCGCCTGGAAGAGCTGGAGTAAAGTTTTGAGCGAAAAAGATAATTTTCAACCGGGTACGCACATTCTTTTCAAGCGTGGCGAAAGTTGGTACGGCAAAAAATACCGTTTTGAATATGTTGATGGAGAGCCAGGCAACCGAATTGTTTTGGGCGCTTATGGAGATCTTTCATTGGGGCCTCCGCAGGTGAGGGTGCAGATCATTTGCAATTACAGTTCCTATCTGATGGTTCGTGATCTCGATTGCAAATACATTTCCGCTGATTACGGTGCCCATCACATTATCATTTACAACAATATCGTCCACGATAACTCCAGTTGTGGAATCGGTGTCTACGGCAAGTCTCATCATATCTCGATTGTCGGAAACCTGATTTACGATATCGCTTCAAACGATCCGATTACCATTCATCAGGCCAACTGGAACCCAATCCCGCGTACAAACCGATGGTCCTTTTGGATTGTTGATAACATTGTCGTCGGCAACGATGGGGTTGAGGATTGCATCGATATTGAAATGGGCAACTATACCGATGATGGCGAGGAACGCAAAGGGGATGTGAAGGTCATTAACAATCGGCTTCAGGGTACATCGCTTTCCGGACTGTCAACAATGACCGGTGCTGCTGCTCACGGTATTACCGCGGCCCATGATGGAGCCTATTATTGGTTTCTGGGCAATGCAATTTCTGGCACAAAATCCAGCGCTATTTTAATGGAAAAATCGACGGGCGCGGGCTCCAAACAATACTTTTATGTGAGTGGAAATGTTGTGTTCCGAAGCGATAATTGGAGCAGCAAGGCAACCACTGATTTCGGATTAGATTATGCGACGATTACGCATAATACAATCATTCGCCACAAATACAAGCGGGCGACTACAAAGTTAGCTGGCATGGATCTGGTATTTGAACGTAATCTTTTGCTTCGTACACACACCGAATATAGCTGGGTCGAAGATGGAGAATCGCCTGATATTTCCAACATTGATTATAACTGGTATGGCTATTCTGATAATCCCCTTATGGGCTGGGACGCGAAATGGACATGTAGTGAATGGCAACAGAATACAGGTTGGGATTATAATTCCCAAACCGGTGACGTTCCCGGTGTTTCCAACCCTCCTGATGGCACTTATCTTGATCCCAGAGATTGGGATGATCCCGCTTTCCTCGCACATTTTATTCCGGATCCGAGTTGGGCCGGGAATGCTGGTGTCAACACTCCCGGCGCTTTTGATGAAAATGGCAATCGGCTTGGCATGGAGATCGAACCGTTTCCCACACTACAAATAAACAACGGCTATGGCTGGGAAGGCCCCTTGCTCATTCAGCAGCGTTATCCCTTGAATGGCGGTGGCGGCCCTGCAATCCCGAATGCACCGGACAATTTGATAGCCACGGCCGTATCCGGCAGCACCATTGACTTGTCATGGAACGATAATTCCAATGATGAAGACGGCTTTAAAATTGAGCGCTCCACCGACGGTGGGATTGCGTTCAGTGAGATTGCCACGGTGGGTGCGGACGTGACCGGTTACAGTGACACCGGTCTTTCGGCAGCGACGACCTACCATTACCGGGTGCGCGCCTACAATGCCGCCGGAAATTCCGGCTATTCCAACACAGCCAGCGCCACAACGAACGGCGCAGGCGATCCCTCATTGATCGCGCACTGGGCTATGGATGACGGCTCGGGAACAACAGCAATCGATGACGCCGGAGGACATCACGGAACTCTCACCAATATGGATCCTGCCAGCGATTGGGTGGCCGGAAACGTCGGCAGCGGGGCGTTGGACTTTGATGGCTCCGATGACCATGTCAATGCCGGAATCTTTGATATCCCGGAAGGAAGTACGGGGTTGACGCTGGCGGCATGGATCAAGCCGAACACACTGTCTCAGGCGGCCGTCGTCAGCAAAGGCGCCGGAACCGTGGT
>JAJRVO010000161.1 GCA_024277275.1 Chloroflexota bacterium | reverse complement strand
CTGATGCGGAAGAAGGGCCGGCAGAAGAAGATGGAGAGATGAGCGATGTATAACCCGATAACGGTCATCACCATAGTATGCGTGTATGTGGGGCTATTGTTTTTGATAGCCTTGTCGGTAGAGCGAGGCAAAGGGTGGATAAAGCGGATAGCCAACAGTCCGGTGGTGTATTCGTTGGCGTTGGCGGTGTATTGCACCTCGTGGACATACTATGGGAGCGTGGGGAGCGCGGCCAATTCAGGAATGTTGTTTTTGACGGTGTATCTGGGGCCGACGTTGGCGATAGGGTTGTGGTGGTTTGTGGCAAGGAAACTGGTGCGGATAAAGACCACGCACCGGATAACAAGCATTGCAGACTTTATCTCGGCCAGGTACGGTAAATCGCAGGGGTTGGCGGCCATAGCAACAGCGTTGGCGTTGGTGGGGACAACGCCGTACATAGCATTGCAACTAAAAGCAGTGACCTCGACCTTTGCGTTGATAACCATACCGGACAGCAGCGGTTTGATACAAGGCAACGTAGGGCCAATAGTGGTAGTGTTGATGACCATCTTTACCATAGTGATAGGGGTGAGACGGCTGGACCCAACGGAGAGGCACGAGGGAGTGATGACGGCGTTGGCAGTAGAGAGCGTGGTGAAACTGGCGGCGTTTATGGCGGTGGGCTTGTTTGTAACCTACTATGTGTATGACGGTTATGGCGACATCTTCCAACGCTTATCGGCAAGTTCAATAGATATGTTCACCAAAGCAGGGAAAGGGGTATCATCATATATGATGTGGATGACATACCTGGTGTTGAGTATGTCGGCCATAATGTTTTTGCCGCGCCAGTTTCATGTGGCGGTGGTAGAGAACTCAAACGAGAAAAACCTAAAGACAGCAATATGGATGTTTCCGTTGTACCTGTTCTTAATCAACATCTTTGTGATACCCATAGCTGCCGGAGGTTTGTTGCAAGGTCAACCGGCCAGTCAGGCGGACACATTTGTGCTGGGCTTGCCGCTGCTGTTCAATCAATCGGGGTTGGCGTTGGCGGTGTTTATCGGAGGGTTCTCGGCGGCAACGGGGATGATCATAGTCAGCTCAATGACCACAGCCACCATGGTAACCAACCACTTGATATTGCCGCTGGTAGAGTGGTCGCCGTGGCTGCGCTTTTTGCAGCGGCATTTGTTGAGAGTGCGCTGGGCGGCGGTAGCGGCTATCTTGATAATGGGCTACGGCTTTGAGCGACTAACCGGCGAATCGTACACGCTGGTGAATATGGGCATCATCTCATTTGCGGCGGTGTTACAATTTGCGCCATCGATTTTGGGTGGTTTGTTCTGGAAACAGGGTAACAGAAGGGGAGCGCTGCTAGGGTTGAGCGCGGGTTTTGGATTATGGTTTTACACGTTATTGCTGCCGTCATTTGCAAGAAGCGGGTGGATAACGGAAAGCCTGCTGACAGAAGGACCGTTTGGGCTGAGTTTTTTAAGGCCGGAGCAGCTATTTGGCGTGGTAGGGTTGGCGTCGATACCGCACACGGTAGTGTGGACTATGATATTCAATATCGGGCTGTATGTATTGGGGTCTTTATATTATAAACAAGAGCAAAACGAAGAGGAATTAGCCGACGCTTTTGTTGACAGCCTGATTGCCGATATCACCGTTAGAGCATATGCCGCTCAGGATGCCGATATTGAATTTATTGATAAGAAGGAATTGGTAGAGAGTTTGCTGCATCAATACTTTACCCACGCAGAGACTACGGCGATAGTTAATAGAGGGCTTAGGAAAGCGGAAATTGAAGAAAGAAGCCAGGTTTCTGTAACTGAGTTAGCCAGGTTTTACAGCGAAGTAGAAAAATCACTGGCCGGTTCAATTGGGGCGGCGGCGGCCCATAGAACCTTTAGCCAGACTGAGCTTTTTAGCGATGAGGAATCTAAAGAACTCTCACAAACCTATAGCGAGATTCTTGCCGGTCTTAGGGTATCGCCGGAAGAGTTACAAGCCAGAATTGATTATTACCAGGAAAGGGACACGTTGTTGACCGGCCAGGCTGCTGACTTGGAAAGAAAAGTGGCAGACCGCACGCGCGCCCTGGAGGCCAGCGCCAGAATCAGCCGTCAATTAACAACCATTTTAGATATTAATGAGCTATTGAAACAAATAGTAAATCTAATGCAAGGAACCTTTAATTATGACCATGTTCATATCTATCTGGTTAATGAGACCGGGACTGGGTTGGTTCTGCGTGAAGGTACTGGCGAAGTAGGGCAACAGCTTAAAGCTCAGGGCCATACTTTACCGCTTGGCCAAGGTATTGTAGGAAATGTAGCCAGCAGAAAAAGAGCAATGCTAGACCAAAACGTTAAACAAAATCCCCTTTTTATCCACAATCCGATATTACCTAAAGCACAGGCTGAACTGGCCGTGCCTCTACGTAAAGGAAGCATAATTTTGGGTGTGTTAGACCTGCAAAGCGAACAAGCCGGCGATTTTAGCCAGGAAGATTTAACAGTGGTGCAATCCATTGCCGATCACATAGCTGTGGCTTTAGACAACGCCTACCTCTTTCAAGAAGTTGAGGCGGCATTAATCAAAGCAAGATCTGCCCAGGAGCGATACGTGGGACAATCATGGCAAAAATCTAACATTACTGCCCGGGGACGGCAATATTACTATGTTGGCCCCACCGCATCCACCCTAAACGAAGCCAAAAAGCAACTTTTGGCCCAGGCAAAACAACAAGCCTTAAACCAGAAGCGCCCAGCCATTATCACCCTCAACGAAGCCGGCAACGGAAAATCCAAACCCCAAACTCCAGAAACTAAACCTGAACCCTCGGAATCCGATCCCCAAAATCCAAAATCCAAAATCCAAAATCCAAAATCCGTCGTCGCCCCCATCACATTACGAGATAAAGCTATTGGCGCCTTGCATTTGCATCCAAGCAACAATAATTCGGTTTGGACGGAACAAGACCTGACGATGATTGAAACCATCATCAACCGCTTTGCCCAAACAGCAGAAAACCTTCGTCTCTTTGATGAAACTCACGAGCGAGCCAACCGCGAGCAGGCCATCCGCGAAATCACCGATCGGCTACGGGCCGCCCCCAACTTGAATCGACTGGTTGAAATTGCAACAGAAGAGTTAGGCCAGCGATTTTCTGCTGCCCACGCTGAATTGGAATTGGGCATTGAAACTGATTCGTCTTGATGGGTGTTATGGGCGTGACTGTGATTGATATGGCGAGGTATTTAATATGAAAAACAAAATATATACGTTTTTGCCGGTTATTGTATGGATTGTAGCTATCGCTTATTCTCTTTTCTGGAATATTCAGACGGTTGAGAAGAATACAACCCAAATTGTCAATAGTATTGGACGTTCATTTTTTAGCGAAATTGAAACAACCCGGTTATGGAATGCCCGGCACGGAGGGGTGTACGTCCCGATTACGGAAGAAACGCAGCCCAACCCATATCTGGAGGGTCCATACCGTGATATCACCACTCTTGAAGGCTTAAAACTCACTAAAATTAATCCGGCCTTTATGACGCGCCAAATTGCCGAAATTACCCAGGTAGAAAATGACATTCAATATCATATCACCAGCTTAAAGCCTATCAGGCCGGCCAATAAGGCTGATGAATGGGAAACCAAAGCGTTAACAGGATTTGAAGTTGGAAATAAGGAATTTTTGGAGTTTATTCCAGGCGATGTGGTGTACCGGTATATGGCCCCCTTACCTGTTAAACAAGCTTGCTTAGGCTGCCATGAAAAGCAAGGGTATAAAGAAGGAGATATCCGGGGTGGTATCAGCGTGACCATTCCGGCAAAAACATATCTTGACTCAGCTCAAGCATCAAAAAACAGCTTGATGCTCATTCATGCAATTGCACTTGTGGCCGGAATTACGGTTTTTTATCGTGCCGAGCGACAGAAAATAGAGAGTTTCCAGGTGGCGCAAAGGGAGATAGTCGAGCGCAAGCGGGCAGAAGATATGCTGCAAGCACACGAGGAGCAGTTAGAAGAACAGGTGGCTGAACGGACGCAACGCCTGGAAGTTGTAGCTGTTCTCAGCGAGCGACTGAGCGCTATCCTCGACTTTGACCAACTGCTGGACGAGATGGTCAACCAAGTCAAGGCCCGTTTTGATTACTACCATGCTCACGTCTACATTATCGACGATAGTGGTCAAAACCTGGTCATGACAGCCGGGGCTGGTGAGGTAGGGTCCCAGATGAAGGCGATGGGCCACAGTATCCCTCTGGATACTACTACCAGCCTGGTGGCCCGCGCCGCTCACACCGGCCAAATTGTGCGGGTTGATAACGTGCGGGAAGCAGAAGATTGGCTGCCTAACCCTCTACTGCCCAACACCTACTCTGAAATGGCTGTACCCATTATTTTGGAGGGCCGCGTGGTTGGCGTGTTGGACGTACAGGAGGACAGATTTGCCGGCCTGGACGATGGCGACGCCGGTATGCTGCGTTCGCTGGCTAACCATGTGGCGGTGGCTATTCGCAACACTCGCATTTTTGCTGAAGTTGAGGCAGCTTTGGTCGAAGCCCAAACGGTTCAGGGGCGATACATCGAACAATCGTGGCAGAGAAGCCAGGCGGAGGACCAGATTGGACACCACATTTATACCCCGACGGGCGAATCTCCCGTGACAGAAACGGCACGAATGGAGGCAAAGCGGCAAGCGCTGCGCCAAAACCGGGTTACACTTGTGAATGGCTCAAATGGGGATCAATTATCTGTTGTGGCGCCTGTTACCCTGGCCGGCAAAGCCATCGGTACACTTCAGTTACATCAATTGGAGGGTCAGGATGGGGCGCAACAGTTTACAGATGAGGACTTGGCCATTATAGAGACCGTACTCGATCAGGTGGCCCAGGCCGCCGAAAACCTCCGCCTTTTTGAAGAAACCCGTGAGCGCGCCGGTCGTGAGCAGGCCATCCGTGAAATCACCGACAAGTTGCGGGCTGCGCCCAACATTGATACTTTGCTGGAAACCGCCGCCCGCGAGTTGGGCCAACGATTGGGCGTACGCCACACGGTACTTGAGTTGGGAATTGAGGCGGGGGTATCTCATAACGCGGCAAGCCGCAAATGAACAATGAACAATGAGTAATGAGCAAATAAACTCAGATAAAAAATCAAAAAGAAAAAGAATCTGTGAAAATCTGTATTCATCTGTGGATAATAATTCTCGCGGACGACGCAAATGTTGCGAGG
>JAJRVO010000160.1 GCA_024277275.1 Chloroflexota bacterium | reverse complement strand
GAACGCCATACTCTTTTTTGGCTTGGGTTTCTTGTTGAGGATCGGGGTAGTTAGTGGTTAGAAGAATTTTGGCATCGGGCAACTCTTGCCGAACCTTTGACAGTAGAGTTTGCCAGCCGTTAATTATCAAATGTAAATCTGCCACAACCAGTTCCGGTTCACGTTGCTCTAAAATAGCGTCTCCCTCGGCGGGAGTGGCGGCTTGCCATACCCGGTCTCCCCATTCTGTGAAGTAGTCAACCAGAAACTGGGTCGATTTTGTGTCGGGTTGTATGAGCAAAACTTGTAGCGCCATATTTTATGCCTTCTGGATTTTTATTAAGAATACCACAAATATTAGTGGAAAGAAATAGGCATCTTTGACTATAACCGGCCCCTTGCGTCTAATTCAAGTTTATAGAGGTTTCCAGACCTTTGTGAACATTTTGGGCCAATTTTTTAAGACGACTGACCAGCACCCCGGCGGGCGCGGGCTTAACCAAATAATCATTTGCGCCTTCATCAAGAACTCGGACTACCTTGTCTGAATCAGTAACGGCTGAGAGAATCATAATGGGGACCTGGCTAAATGTCCTGATTGTTCGGCATACTTCCCAACCGCTAACATAGGGCATCATCAAATCTAACAGGATAACATTGGGATTAAACTGGCGTACTGCCTCAATACCATCTAGGCCAGAATTGGCTACAAATACTTTGAACTTATGATGTAAAAGCGAGCTTTCAAGCAATTGCGCAATTAAAACATCATCCTCAATAATCAATACCTTTATCGACATAATTCCCCTTTTTTTTTTGTTACAACTACCGACCAAGATTTTTGTTTCTTTAGGACAGGTTATTTGTTGACCAACATTCACGCAGTTATGCATTGCGTTGTTTATCTAACAGTATATGACCAAAACATTACAGTGAATATTACGGTTGCTAAAAAGAGCCTGGTTTAAAAGCACTAAAAAGGACGGGTTAGGTCTTTTGCAGTTTGACTTGCGCTGGTCAAATAGGCTGCAAAGCCCAACCCACGGAAGTAGGTGAACTTGGTGTCTACCTATTAACCTGAGTTCGATAAATCTGAGTAGGTTGGGTTGAATGAGTCAAATTGGCGACATTGTGGGCAAATTTGTTGGGTTTTGCCTGAAATTCAGGGCATTTAAGAGCGAATGAAACCCAACATCAGGCCGAAATGTGATACCATCATCGGCTCAGCCCAACCTACAAACTTCGGTGTTTACCTATTATTATGTTTTCTATAAGGGGAATGTTTTTTAAGAGGTTAGATTTCTAATGTGCGAAATCAACACGCCTTTGGGGGCCGGTTTAACCAGGTAGTCGTTGGCGCCTTCGTCTAAAGCGCGCAGTACCTTGTCTGAGTTTGTTACGGCAGAAAGGATTAAGATTGGGACCTGGCTAAAAGCGCGGATTGCTCTGCATGCATCCCAACCGTTCATACCCGGCATCATCAAATCGAGAATAACAACATCGGGATTTAATTGACGTACGGCTTCAACGCCTTCAGCGCCGGAATTTGCTGTAACCACCTCAAAATTGGTGGTCTTAAGCATTCCTTGAAGTATCATTGTTGTGTCGGGTTCATCATCAATGATTAAAACCTTGGTCAATTGGGTTTCCTCCGGCGCTGTAACAATCTTGAATTAGGATATAACCTCTCTCAATAAATACACTGTTTCTTGGGAGGTAAATAACTATTTTAAATTTCTATGGTAAAGATAGAGCCGGCAGGGTGGTTGTTGTTTACAAAGATGCGCCCGTTGTGGGCTTCAACCACCATTTTGCAAAAAGCAAGCCCAAGCCCAACATGCGAGAGGTCAGACCTTCGCAATTTTGTCACTTCAAATTTGTCAAAAATACGCTTGCGATACTCTTTGGCAATGCCGGGACCTTGGTCCATAACCCTGATGCGCAGTTGGGTTTCTGGCGATTGTGGGTATTCTATCTGCACCGTGATAACGCTTTGACGAGGCGAAAACTTTATTGCATTTGAAATTAAATTGTCTATGGCTCTCTGAAACAGGTTGGCATCTAACAATATCTGTTGAGATTGAGTTGGCCCCTCAACCTCAATCTTGATGTTCTTTGATTCGACAACAATACTGTACTCTTGTATTAGGCGTGGTACAATATAATTTATGTCAACCGGCAGGCGGTTTAAAATTAGCTGTTCTGCTTCCATCTTGGCCATAATTAACAGGTCATTTAGAAATCGGTTTAACTGATTAGTTTGAAGTTTAATCTTTCTGATATCTTCTAAATCCTCAGGGAGAATTGTTTCTCTTACCAGCAGCCAATCACAATACCCCATAATAACGCTTAATGGGGTTCTCATATCATGCACAATTGTATGCGCCAAATCTTCTCTTAAACGCAATGCTGCTTGTAGAGCGTCATACTGTTTCTTTATTCGCAACATAGAGCGCACCCGCGCCCGCAGTTCAATGGTATTTACCGGCTTCTGTACAAAATCATCGGCTCCGGCTTCAAGACCCCGCGCCAAATCTTCTTTACCCCCAAGCGCGGTGACCAGGATAATAGGAATATGCCGCCAATGCTTATTTGCCTTTAGGCGTTGACAAACTTCATGTCCGCTCATATCCGGTATCATTACATCAAGTAGAATTACATCAGGTTTTACTTCCTTAACCTGAGCCAGCGCCTCAAGTCCGCTACCAGCGGACTTGAATTCATAGATTCCTTGTTCCAGGCGTCCTTGTAAAATGTCAATTGCTATAGGTTCATCATCTACAATTAGGATGGTGGGCCTTTTCGCCATTAAAAATTCCTTGCTTCAATCGGGCTGCTTCTTTTGTTCTAAAATCAGAGTTTTGGACAAGAAAAACAGCCGTTTTTAGCTTAAGTAAGCATCAATTGTATTGATCAACCCTTTGAGACTGAGTGGTTTGCTCAAGTATTCGTTTGCACCCGCCTCCAGACAGCGCTCCCGGTCTCCGGGCATCGCCAGGGCTGTCATAGCAATAACGGGTATTTCGGCTAAGCCGGCGTCGGTTTTTAGACGCCGGGTTGCCTCCAAGCCATCCATTTCCGGCATCTGAATGTCCATGAGGATTACATTGGGTTTTTCTTCTTTGGCCCGTTCCAGGGCTTCTTTCCCGTTTCGGGCAATTACAACTTTGTATCCTAGAGTTTCCAGATACTCCAAAATTGTGTTGATGTTGTCCTCGTTATCCTCGGCTAGTAGAATAAGCGGCGGGGTGGACCAGGAGGTAGCGCGTGCCGCAGGCTCTACGGCTTGTTCTATTATTTCCGCCTTTTGCTCTTTTTTCTGCTCTTCTTGCCAGGGAAGGGAGATTGTAAAACGACTACCCTGACCCACTTCACTCTCCGCAGAGACTCCGCCGCCGTGCAGTTCAACCATGCGAGATACTAATGATAGCCCCAATCCGGTGCCGGTGTATTGTCGCGCCAGGCTGCTGTCTAATTGAACAAAAGGTTGAAACAACCGTTTCATATCTTCTTTAGAGATGCCAATGCCGGTGTCCCAAACGGTAAAATGAACAACTTCTTGTTCTGCATCGCCTACAACTTCCAGGCCAATCTGGCCCTCTTCCGGGGTAAATTTAACAGCGTTGCTTAATAAATTCACCAGAATTTGCTTAAGGCGACGCTCGTCTGCCTGCATTCTGGTTACTTTGTCATCAAGAGCGCTGGAAACATTCAACTGTTTCTTGTGAGCCAGTTGTTTAACCAACCGCAAACTTGCCTCGCAAACCGATTTGACGGCAACCGGCCTAATCTCTATTTCTAATTTACCGGCTTCAATTTTAGAAAGGTCTAAAATATCGTTAATGAGCGATAGCAGGTGACGCCCGCTCTCCTCGGAACTGCGCAAGTATTTAAGTTGTTTCTCGTTGAGCGGCCCAAAAACTTCTGTCTGGAGAATCTCGGCTGAACCCAGAATGGCGTTTAACGGCGTTCGTAGTTCGTGACTCATACCGGCCAAAAATTCATCCTTAAGGCGGGCGGCTCTGGCCAGTTCTGCGTTGACCTTGCTTAGCGCTGCTGTTCGTTCTCTAACTCGTTGGGCCAGCAAGGCCCGTTCTTCTTCCAGAGCGGCTTCGGCCCGTTGGCGGTCGGTGATTTCTTGTTTGGCCTGGTAGTATAACTTTGCATTCTCAACAGCGCTGCCGGCCTGATTAGCCAGTAGCTTGGCCAAAGAAATCTCTTGGTAGGTAAATATGCGCTCAACCCGGGCGTCGCCTAATTCAACCAAACCCACTACGCGCCTCTGAAAAATCATCGGCAGTACCATTTGGGTTTTAATATTCATCTCTTGCATATAAGAGCGCTCAAAGGGATCAATATTGGGTTGACTGATGGTCATTTGCTCTGGGATTTGTTCTTCCAGCACCCACTGTGTAAGTGGATAATCGGCCAGATTATAAGTTGGGGCGGCTGAGTTTGGGTCCCACCAGCCCTCGGGGCCATACCTGGCTATCATAACGGTTGTGTTTTCTGTTTGATTCCATTCAAAAATAGCGCAACTTTCAACCTCTAACAGATTGGTCATTTCTTCGCTAACGGTGTCTAATACATAGCGCAAATCCAGTCTGGACGTGATGGCCATACCGGCAGACTGCAAAATTGTTAACGTTTGGTTGCGCCGGATAAGTTCAGCTTCCGCCTCTTTCCGTTCAGTGATATTGTGAAAAATGAGATGCGCCGCCGGTTTGTTCTGGTACATAAAAGGGATGCCCACCATCTCTATCTCTATGTCCGTTCCATCCAGCCGGATGAATTTTTCTTCAATGGAGGGCG
>JAJRVO010000159.1 GCA_024277275.1 Chloroflexota bacterium | reverse complement strand
TCATTTGTTCATTGTTAATTGCTCATTGTTAATTTGCGGCTTGCCGCGCTATAGTATTACCTCGCAACATTTGCGTTATCCGCGAGAATCATTTGTTCATTGTTAATTGCTCATTGTTAATTTGCGGCTTGCCGCGCTATGTTTAACCCTTCCGAATCGGCTGGCGCAACACAGTCTTGAGCCGTTCCGGCGCTGTTCTGCGTAAATCGTTCAGGTAAATCTCGTGATGCTTGCCGGCCAACTGGTAGCCTTGCTCTTGGGCAAAGGCGTGCATGCGGGCAATATTTGGCCCCTCATCTGCAAAAGGCCCAATGTGCATTAGTTGCACCGATATCCCCTCGCAGTAAGACTCAAACCGAATCTTGGATAATGATGGCGGGTTTTTCTTCTTTTCAACCTGCTCGCGGATTTCCTCAACCAGCGTCTCCGTTACATACTCCGGCTGCATCATTATCAAGGTCCAATCCCAGGCGCTCTTGTCGTCCGCGCTAAACTCCGCCATATCATCAACCGACCACAGCCCTTCCAGTGGCATCACGGCGTAATCGATTCCCTGCGCTTTCTTCACTGCAAACTTAATGGCATACGAAAGCGGAAATAATGACGATACCGCGTCCTGAAACTCCTGAGACGTGTTTGGGTCGCCGCGCCCGTCGAGCATCAAAAAGTTTATTGGCGGCACATCCACAATAACCGGCTCTTTTTTTGAGGGCCGGTATAGGTGTTTCCACTCTTTCTTAAAATCTATTTTTGGCATATTTTATCCCCGTATGTTGATATTTGTGAAAGTTCTTAGAAGCAATTATACACCTTCCTGTAGGCGGAGTGTCAAAAGGTGGCATGGTTTAAGTTAGATTGACACTTCTATGCCCGTAATGCGTAATGACTGCTATAGGGCCAAATCGTTACATTTTACGCATTACGCATTACGGATTTTATAGGCCAAGTGTTAATCCAACTTTCCACGTTTCTAAACCATGCCCAAAAGGTGATGATCAATTTATTTTTATGGCGATAATTTATAAAGTGGCCTATAATTGTCGCAGTCAATTCAAATTTAGCCAATAATAAATTGGAAGGAGAATAAACCGATGAAAAAACTCAGCTTTTTGATTGCTCTCTTAATGGTAACTATTACTGTAGGTCTGACGCAGGCCGCGCCGCCTAATCAAGATGACGGCGAAGCGTACACCGTGCAGGCCAATGACTGGCTCAGTAAGTTGGCCGAGAAGTATTACGGCGATATATTAGCCTACCCCAGCATTGTGGAAGCCACCAACGCCAAAGCCGCCCAAGATGAGAGCTTTGCCATGATTGACGACCCCAACCTGATTGAAGTTGGGCAAAAATTGTGGATTCCCGCCGCAGCCGAGCAAATGCTCAAAATTGTCTCTGAAACGCCGGTGACGGACATTCCCCTGGCTGGCCCGGTAGCCGACCGCAACGCGGAGATATCGGGCATGACGTGGTATGGCGACTATCTGATTATGTTGCCCCAGTACCCCAACTTCTTCACAGAAGAGGGTGATGGATTTGTATTTGCCGTGCCCAAAGCCGACCTTGTTGCTTTTTTGGATGGAACAAGCAGCCAGCCGTTAGAGCCTGTTCAGATTCCATTTGTAGCGCCGGGCCTGCAAGAAGGGATTACCGGATTTGAGGGATACGAGGCCATTGTCTTTGTGGGGGACAAGGCATTTTTGACCATTGAAACTGAAGCCGAGACAGGGATGGTGGGCTATTTGGTCTCCGGCGCTATAGCGCCCGATCTCTCTGCCCTAACCCTGGATACAACCGCGCTAACGGAAATTCAGTCCCAGGCCGGGGTAGGAAATATGTCCGAGGAAACTCTGATTGTGGCTGGTGAAATGCTGGCAACAATTTACGAGGCTAACGGCGCGGGGGTCAATGCTGCGCCGGTTGCTCACCTGTTTGATACGGGGCTTGCTCCAACCGAGACGCTTCCTTTCCCCAATATTGAATACCGCATCACCGACGCCACAGCCCTGGACGGCAATAATCGCTTCTGGGCTATCAACTACTTTTTCCCTGGCGATAGCGATTTGCTGCCTATATCAGACCCAGTTGTTAACCAGTATGGTGAAGGCTCTACCCACGTTAACAACGCCGGCGTTGAACGGCTGGTAGAGTTCCAATACGATGCCTCCGGCATTACCTTAACAGACACGCCGCCCGTTCAAATGGAGTTGCTTCCGGACGCGCTCCGCAACTGGGAGGGTCTGGTTCGGCTGGATAATCAAGGTTTCCTGATTGCAACCGATAAGTACCCACAGACTATCTTGAGTTTTGTGCCTTTGCCATAGGGAGGGCTGACATATGTAGTGTGAGATGATTCAGTAATTGCTTAGAAGGTGTTTCTTAAATCGTGTAAACCAGACCGCAGAGGTTTCTGAAGCCGATTTTAACTGTAAGTCAGGTTCATAACCGGGGCAAATTCGCTTAAAAATGTCTTGTAAAAAACCTCTGCGGTCTTTAAGAAACACGCTCTTAGGTCGTTGTATTCAACCTGACGAAAGACGGTGGACGAACGACAAAAACCTTGTTCTATCGTTTCATTCGTCCACCGTCATTCGTCTTTTTAACGGCTACGTTTAATTACCGATTTTAGTCGGGCAGGTCGTCAAAAACCTGCTTCATTTGTTGCCGGTAAATCTGAAAGGCAGCCCGCCCTTTGTTGGTGAGGTGGAGCATAGTGTGAGGTTTTTTGCCCTTAAATGTTTTCTCAACCTCGACATAGTTGCTCGCTTCCAGCTTGCTTATGTGCGAGGACAGGTTGCCCCACGTCAGCCCGGTTTGGCGCATCAAAAAGATAAAGTCTCCGCTTTCGACCACGTATAAATACAGGGCTGTTCAGTTCTCACCAATCGCTGGTGATTTTACCGCCAAGAACGCCAAGAACGCCAAGATTTTTATAAATTCTTTGCGTCCTTGGCGTTCTTGGCGGTTCAAAAAATACACCGCGTCTTAGAACTGAACAACCCTGCGTATAAATAGGCCATAATCATCAACCGGGCCGGTTCGTGGATTAGCCGGTCGATGTCGTTTAGCGATTGCAGGCCGTCGTTGTCTGTGTTATCTGTTGCCATCTAATCCTGTTCTTGACGGTATGGGGTAGTCGCGCAGGAAGCGGATAAATATGGTTGTAAGGAGTAACAACTGTTATGTCTAATTACCAACATTGGCTCATTACCGAAGATAATCACATTGCCACCCTCACCCTTAATCGACCCGAAGTGATGAACAGGCTGGCGGCTCAAACGCTTTTTGAACTCCGTGATATCACCGCTCACCTGCGGACCAGGAAAGATATTTGGGGCGTGATAATTCAAGGGCAAGGCGACAACTTTTCGGTGGGGATAGATGTCAACCTGCTTAAAGATATGATTGCTCAAGACCAGAGCGAATATCGGGCTACCTGGCGTGATCTTCAAGGATGTTTTGAGGAATTTGAAGCCCTGGAGAAACCCACCATTGCCCGGTTGCACGGTTACTGCCTGGGCGCCGGCTTGATGCTGGCCCTGTGCTGCGATTTTCGCGTAGCTAGTCAGGCTACAACGTTTGGCTTTCCGGCGGTTAAGCTTAGCGTGGGCGTTATTGTGGGGACGCAGCGTATCACTCGTATTGCCGGCGTGGCGGCTACTAAAGAGATACTCTACCTGGGTAAAAACTTTGATGCCCAAGCTGCCAAGAATTACGGCCTGCTGCACAATGTTGTCTCTGGGGAAGAGCTTGACGCTACCGTGACCCAACTGGTCGACAGAATCCGCCAACTGCCGCCGCGAGCCATTGGCATCTCCAAACGCATCATTGACCGGGGGTACGCTATGTCGTTGCGCGGCAGTCAAACCCTGGAACTCGACGCCCAGGCCGAGCTACTCCACAGCCCCGATTTTCAAGAAGCCATCGCCGGTTTTTTTGAGAAACGTTCGCCACAATTTACCGGCGAGTAGGTATTTCAGGAGACAATTATGACCAACCAATCATCTAAAAGCGGCTTAACTGGTATCAAGTTCTGGCTGGGTTTGGGCGTGGGAACAACAGTGGGGTGGGTAATAACCCAGCAGTTGTGGGTTCTTTGGCAATTGCTGAACAAAGATGTTCAGCGCACCTTGCGTACGCAAACTAATCAAGCCCCAAAAGGATTTTTATGTAAAGAAAAAGCAGAAACAGAAACTTATGAGCGCATTCATACCATTGAAGACGGCATTGAGCGCGTTGTTTATCTGCCAAAAAGTCGACGCTTCAAAACTCCCATCCTGATGCAGCATGGAATGTGGCATGGCGCTTGGTGCTGGCAACACTGGCAAGCGTTGCTGGCCGGGTGGGGCTGGGAAAGCCACGCTTTTAGTTTGCCCGGTCACGCCGGTTCCCCAACGCAGCGCCCCATTCCGTTATGCACGTTAGATTACTACCTGAGCTTTCTTAAGGCAGAGGTTGACCGCTTGCCGCAGCGCCCGGTTTTAATGGGACATAGTATGGGCGGCGCGTTAACGCAATGGTATCTCAAACACGTAGGCAATTTGCCTGCGGTTGTGCTTGTTGCGCCCTGGGTATCGCATAGCACAATGAAGGATGGCTTTTGGCTAATATTTAACCTGGATCCGCTCAGCAATATTCTGTCGTCACTATCCTGGACATCGGAAATGGTGCGTAACCCGTACAGGGCGGCCAGGGCGCTTATTACCGAAGGCGCGCTTTACACTCCCCAAGCGCTCCATGCCAAACTTGGGCCGGAATCGGTCATCGTGATGTACCAGCATAATCCACCTTTCTGGTCGCCCCCGGAGGAGGTTAATACCCCAATGCTGTGGCTGGCCGGAGAGCGCGACGCCGTAGTTGATGAACCTTCCGAGCGACGTTCAGCCGCGTACTATAACGCGGATTACGTGATGGTAGAAGAAGCGGGCCACAACCTGATGATGGAGCATAACTACCGCCAAACGGCGAAAACAATTCATAACTGGTTGGTTGAACAAGAATTGGTATGATATCACTCTGCCGGGTACAATACTTCCGTTAATCTATCGCAACCAGAATTACCCCATAACATAGCGCGGCAAGCCGCAAATTAACAATGAGCAATTAACAATGAACAAATGATTCTCGCGGATAACGCAAATGTTGCGAGGTAATACTATAAGGAAAAATGAATGAATCTTAAAACCAATCAGTTCTCAAGGGTTCTGATATTGATGCTGCTCACAATGAGCCTGCTAATCTTTTTGGCCGCTTGCGGCGGCAGCGATGCTCCTGAACCGGAAGCTGCTTCGTCAAGTGGAGCAGCAGAAACCCCCACGCCCGCCGATTTCACGGCAGAACAACCGGCATCCCCCGGAGATGTTGAAGCGGCTCAAAAACACATTGACACAGCCGACCAACTTTTTGAGGCCGGAAAATTTGATGAGGCCATTGCTGAACTCGATCAAGCTATTGAAGTTGATCCAACCAACGCCGACGCTTACACCTTGCGGGGTAAATCCCATACCCTTGTCCAAAACTACCAGCAAGCCAGCCTTGATTTTACCCAGGCCATAGAGCTTGACCCCAACCAGGGCGAAGCCTACTTTGGCCGCGCTATGTCCTATACCAAAACAGGCAGCATGAGCGATTTACCGGCCATGATGATCGATTTGGGCATGGTGTTACAGGTCAGTGACAACCCCGAACTTCGGCAGCAGGCTCAACAACGGTTAGAACAAGTGCTTCAAGCAAGCGATGACCCCGCTTTACGCAAGATTATTATGGCGGGACTGGAGTTTGCCGATGGCGATTTGACCCGTGATTTTGAAAGCGATTATCTTACGCTGACCTATCCCCTCGGCTGGTCGCCGGTTGACCCCAGCGAACAGCCATTTTGTCAACAACACGGGGTTGAATGCCTTACTGCGCTGCTGTACCCCACCGATGGAACAAACATCAACATAATGCGAATTCCTGTACAGCAGGAAACAAGCGCGGCAGACTTTGATGAACATGCCTGGACAGAGTTTACAGCCAACATGCCTGACGCAACGCTTCAATCGCGGACGGAGACCGAGATTGGCGGGGAAATTGCCGTTGAACGGGTATATAGCGCCCCGGCCTCATCTGTGCCTGGGGGACAAGCCTATTTTTGGCAACTTTACGCAATACACAACTCTGTTTTATTTCAATTTACAATCTGGGCGCCCGGCGCAACGGCTTTAGAACAACACGCTTCAGACATTGAAACAATCATTAGCAGCGTTCAATTTATCCCCTAACCCGGATAAACCGGAATGGCGAATGGGCGAATGTGGCGAATGAAAGGCCGACCCATTTTCGCCATTCGCCTATCCGCAAATTGGCCGCGTTACCCTTTAAGACTTTTAATTGCGGTCATGGTTCTCGCTTTAATCTCCGACACATCCCCCTCGCCCTCAATTTCTATCAGCAAGCCGGCGTCGTTGTAATAATCAATCAATGGCGCTGTTTGGGTATGGAAGGTGTTAAGCCGGGCGCGAACCGTTTCCGGTTTATCGTCATCGCGCTGGTAAAGCTCGCCGCCGCACGAGTCGCAAACGCCTTCTTTGGCCGGGGGTTTAAAGTGCAGGTGGAAGGGGGTTTGGCAGCCGCGACAAATCAAACGCCCCGATAGTCGCTTTATAATTTCCTCATCGGACACTTTAATATACAGAACGGCATCCAATTTTTGCTCCATCTCAACTACCATTGCGGTCAGGGCTTCGGCTTGTGGCAGCGTGCGGGGGAAGCCATCAAGGATAAAACCGTTGCTGGTATCGGGCCGCGATACTCGCTCTTTTAGCATGGCTACGGTAACGTCATCCGGCACTAAGGCCCCCGTGTCCATATAGGTTTTAGCCAGCAAACCTAGCTCGGTCTCATTTTTTAGGTTTTCTCTAAAGAGGTCGCCGGTGGCAACGTGTTGGAGGTTTAACTCTGATTTAAGTTGGTCGGCTTGCGTTCCTTTGCCGGAACCGGGAGCGCCAAATAGTACAATGTTCATAAAGTTCTCCTTTTGTGGATTTGGTCAATATTTTTTCCCGTCCCCAAACTCCAATTTGGCAACGAGTGTGGCAAGTGCGGTTTGCGCATAGTTTCAACGCGGAATATATAATAAACCAAAACGCAAGGCTCGGCAAGCTGAACCGGGGCCAGGCCAAAAAACATCGTCATTGCTTCTTTTGACTTGTCCTAACACACGCAATACCCACTGCTCCCGGTCCAATATGGGCGCTAACAATTGGGCTGATATCTACCAGTGGAATGTCCTCTACAGGCAAGAGATGCTGAACTTGCCGGCGCAATGCTTCGGCCCGGTTGGGGGCGTTGCTGTGTAGCAGCGCCGCTTGTTCCAAAGGAGTTAAATCATCAATCAAACTGATTAGCCGGTTGACAGCCCTTTTGCGGGTGCGGACTCTTTCAAAGGTTACCTGGCCGTTGTACATTTTGAATACCGGCTTAATCTGTAGTATAGCGCCCAGACCGGCTGCTATTGAACTCACCCGCCCGCTGTGTCGCAGAAACTCAAGCGTGTCTAGCACGGCAAAGGTGTGGGTGCGTAAAATTTGCGCTTCCAACAGAGCGATAATCTCGGCCATAGACCGACCGGCAGCGGCGGCTTTTGCGGCCGTCAACACTAAAAAACCTGTCCCCATACTAAGTTGTTCTGAGTCGAATACTGTTACCGGGGATTGTTTAATTTCTTGCGCGCCCAGACGCGCGTTATTCAACGTAGCGCTTACGCTGCCGGAGACGTGGATTGACAAAATTCCGGTGACGTCCTCAGTTGCCGTCGCCTGGTAAACTTGCCGAAAGCTCTCCGGTCCGGGGGCTGCCGTGGTTGGGAAAGAAGCGCCGGCTGATAATCGCACATAAAATTCTTGGCGCGACAATTCAACGCCATCCAGATAACTCCGCTCTCCCAGGTTGATATATAGCGGCACAACCGCGATGCCATACCTGGCAATAATCGCTTCCGGTAAATCACATGTGCTATCGGTTACTATCTTGATTGTCATAGGGTATCATTGTCAACAGAGATAATGTTGCTATAATTCAACTGCTATTATTTTGGCGATGGGAGGTCAACAATGCCGTTAACCTATTCAAGCTACTTAAAACTGGATGAAATTCTCTCCGCTCAAAATCCTCACGCTGAAGAGCCGGAACATGACGAGATGCTCTTCATCATCATCCATCAAATCTATGAGCTTTGGTTTAAACAGATTTTACACGAGTTGGATTATCTGCAAAAACTGTTTATCAATAACGACACAGGGCGGGCGTTACACACCTTGAAACGGGTTTTGACCATTCTCAAGGTTGTGGTTGCCCAAGTTGATGTTCTGGAGACTATGACCCCTCTGGAATTTCTGTCATTTCGTGATCGTCTTGAATCGGCCAGCGGATTTCAATCATTCCAATTCCGTGAACTAGAATTTGCGCTGGGTTACAAACGTGAATCAACCTTTGTACACTATCCCGAAGGTTCAACCGCCCGGCATCGGCTGGAGATACGCTACCGGCAGCCTGCGCTGTGGGACGCTTTTTTGCATTATCTTGCTCATAACGGCCTTGATGTTCCCAAAGATTTATTAACGCGAGATGTTACGCAACCCATTCAGCCTTCCCCGGCCATCCAAAAAACTTTAATAGAAATCTACTGGCATCAGCCCATCATCAGCCAGGTTTGCGAACGCCTGGTTGATCTTGACGAAGGCGTTCAGGAGTGGCGATATCGGCACGTTAAAATGGTGGAGCGAACCATCGGGGCCAAAGAAGGAACCGGAGGCTCCGCCGGGATTGAATATTTGCAGTCAACGCTGCTCAAACCAGTCTTTCCAGATTTGTGGGCTATCCGCACTGAATTCTAGCAAAAGAATTGGAGCTTAAAAATACATACACAAGTTATCCACAACAGCCGGCTGGTTAACCGATCGCCTATCTTTTACGGTTGGATTATCCTGATGGTTGGCACGCTGGGTATGATTATGACCAGCCCCGGCCAAACCTACTCCGTATCCATTTTTATTGAACACTTTATTAACGACCTGGGGATTAGCCGCTCTTTGGTCAGTACTCTTTATACTGCCGGAACGTTGATTGGCAGTTTTGCCTTGCCCATCGTAGGGCGACAGATTGACCGGCGCGGGGCGCGAGCGGTTATGTTGATTGTTGCCGCGCTTTTTGCTGGCCATAGCGCTGTTTCTGCAAGCAACCTCGCTATTAATGGCTAAATCCTTGCCAGGCGTTGAACTGGCATTTCTGTATGGCATTGTTTTGGGCATAACTATGGGTTTGATGGGTATGGTCAATAGTGTCAGTTGGGCCATGTATTTTGGACGGCAACACCTGGGCAGCATTACGGGAACCACCGCCACAATCCTTATTGCCGGTTCTGCTCTGGGGCCGATGCCGTTGGGTATTGCCAGAGATATGTTGGGCAGTTATAACCCGGCGCTGACTATCGCTGCGGTTTTTCCGTTTCTTTTGGGTATCCTCAGCCTCTTTTTTAACAAGCCCCGCAAGCGCCGTTAGCGTCTTTAGCCACGTCTACTCGTCAGAACGTGGAACCGAACGCCGCCTGCGTTTGGTTTCACTGCGGCGATGCTTGGACTCCAACCGGCGCTCTTTTGAGGCTGCGCTCGGTTTTGTTTTGCGCCGGGGTTTGGGTTTTTCAGCCGCTTTGCGGATTAGGGCGACCAGCCGGTCAAGCGCATCCTGACGGTTGCGCTCTTGCTCGCGGAAGCGGCGGGCCTGGATAATGAGCGTGCCATCCTCGGTTAGCCGTTTACCGGCCAGTTTAACCAGACGCTCGCGCGCATCATTGGGCAGGTCGGCATTATTAACATCAAACCGAAGCTGAACGGCTGAAGCCACTTTGTTAACATTTTGCCCGCCCGGCCCCGAAGCCCGGATAAACTCCAGTTGAATGTCTCGCTCATCAATTGTTATAGCAGGCGTGATGTAAATCATATTAACTCACCATCCTCATCAATCAGGCGCACCGTTACATCAACGCTCAACTCCGCTTGGGCGTCGCCGGTAAAGACGCCCTGGGTGGGCGGCACATCGGCGTAATCACGCCCAACGGCGGTGCGGATATGGCAGTCTCCGGCAATTAAATTATTGGTGGGGTCAAAACCAACCCAACCGAGTTCCGGCAGCAGCGCTTCAACCCAGGCGTGTGTCGCCTCTGTTGCCGGGTCGTCATTGTCTGGGGGAGAGAAGAGATAGCCGCTTACATAGCGACACGGAATGCCCAACTCTCGCGCCAGCGCGGTCATAATATGCGCAAAATCCTGGCAGACCCCTCGCCGGGCCTGCAATGCTTCGTCAATAGGCGAGTCGACCCTGGTGCTGTTTTGAACGTAAGCCAGCGTGTAGTGGAGTTTGGCGGTCAGGTCTTGCAGCG
>JAJRVO010000158.1 GCA_024277275.1 Chloroflexota bacterium | reverse complement strand
GTCTACAGTTACGAGGCCCGCGAAGAAATATTACAGGTTGCCCGTGCCAATCTTGAAAAGGCCGGTCTGGCCGAAAATGTCGAATTCAAATGCCATAATATTAGCCAGGGTTTTGACCAAATCGATATCGATACCCTCTTTGTGGATGTGCGCGAACCCTGGTTATATCTACCGCAGGCTAAAGCCGCTCTCAAACCCAGCGGCTTTTTTGGGGCTATTGTACCCACCACTAACCAGGTCAGCGAGTTATTGATTGGCCTAAAAGCCAACGATTTTGGCGGCCTGGAAGTTGAAGAAAATTTGCTCCGCGCTTACAAACCGGCGCCCGGACGTTTGCGCCCTAAAGATGTTATGGTAGGACACACAGGTTATCTTGTGTTTGCCCGCAATTTAGAACCTGACCTTCTGCCTGAAACACGATCCCGCAAAGGAAGGCGACAAGCAAAGAAATCAGCAATTGATGTTGGCGAACCAAATGTGTAAGTTCAGTGAACCCGCTTCTGTCAACAAATGGCAAACGAATAAACGAATGAACGCCGGCTGATATTCGTTTATTCGTTGGTTATTCGGTAACGGGATTTGCGTAATTGCCGGTTTTACTGAACCTGTGCAATTAAATTAACGCCCGCTCGTTTATTTGCGTCCAACACAATTTCATGGTTTCATGCATAACTGTGAGTTAGGACTAAAGAATTTTGGGGGAAAGTGGGAAGGACTACTCCTCAAATCCCCCGCCCTGCCGGGCTAATTTGAATGGTCATAAAAAAGGAGCTTCAATAATGACTGATGCAACGTTCGATCAACTTTGTGTCGATACCATCCGCACCCTGTCAATTGATGGTGTGCAAAAAGCCAACTCTGGTCACCCCGGTATGCCAATGGGCATGGCCGATGTGGCTTACGTACTGTGGACCCAATTTTTACGCCACAATCCCAAAAACCCCGACTGGTTTAACCGGGACCGTTTTATTTTATCAGCCGGACACGGCTCGATGCTGCTCTATAGCCTGCTGCACCTAACCGGCTACGACCTGCCGCTGGAGCAACTTAAGCAGTTTCGCCAATGGAATAGTCAAACCCCAGGACACCCGGAATGTGGCCTCACTCCCGGCGTAGAAACAACCACCGGCCCGTTGGGACAAGGTTTTGTCAATGGCGTTGGTATGGCCATTGCCGAGGCTTTTTTGGCCGCAAAATTCAACCGGCCCGACTACGAACTTGTTAACCATTACACCTATGCCATTGTTAGCGATGGCGATTTGATGGAAGGCGTGTCGCATGAAGCGGCCTCAATGGCCGGCCACTTGAAACTGGGCAAAATAATTTACCTGTATGACGACAACCATATCAGCATTGACGGCAGCACCGACCTGGCCTTTACCGAAGACCGTATGGCCCGTTTTGAAGCCTACGGCTGGCACACCCAACAGGTTGACGGCCATAACCGGGAGGCCGTGGCCCAAGCCATTAAAGCCGCCCAGGCTGTTGCTGATAAACCCTCTATCATTGCCTGCCGCACCACCATTGGCTATGGCAGTCCCAACAAGGCCAACACATCCGGCGTGCATGGGTCTCCTTTGTGACCAGAAGAGGTCCGGCTAACCAAAGAAGCCTACGGTTGGGACCCCGACCACGAATTCTATATTCCCGATGAGGCCTTGGCCCATTTTCGCCAGATTGTAGACAAAGGGGCTGAATGGGAAGCTGAATGGAAAGAAGGTCTGGCCTCCTACAGCAAAGAACACCCCGATGAGGCCGCGCAGTTCCGCACGGCTCTCTCCGGCGAACTTCCCGCCGGCTGGGATGAGGTTTTGCCTATCTTTCCCGCCGATGCCAAAGGAATGGCTACCCGCGCCGCTTCCGGTAAAACGCTTCAGGCCATAGCTCCCACGCTGCCCAATTTGATTGGCGGTTCTGCGGATTTGGCCCCCAGCAATAACACGTTTCTTAAGGATTATCCCGTTTTTACCAGCGACAGTTACGCCGGGCGCAACTTTCACTTTGGGGTGCGTGAACACGGCATGGTAGGCGCGCTTAACGGCATGGCCTTGCACGGAGGAGTTATTCCTTACGGCGGCACTTTCCTGGTCTTTTCCGACTACTGCCGCCCGGCCATTCGGATGGCGGCTATATCTCACATTCCGGTCATCTTTGTTTTTACTCACGACAGCATTGGCTTGGGCGAAGATGGACCCACTCACCAACCTGTTGAACACCTGGCCGCTTTACGGACTATACTTGACCTGACCGTCATCCGTCCGGCAGACGCCAACGAAACCGTCCAGGCCTGGAAAGTGGCCCTGGAAAAACGGGATGGTCCGGTAGCGCTGGTTCTTACCCGCCAGAGTTTGCCGGTTTATGATAGAACAAATATGGGCAATGCCGCCAGCCTGGCCCGAGGCGCTTACGTACTTCTTGATAGCGACAAGGTCTATGCAGACGTGCTGTTAATTGCCAGCGGCTCCGAGGTGCAATTTGCCGTTGAGGCGCATGCCAAATTAGCCGAAATGGGCATAGGCGCTCACGTAATTAGTATGCCCAGTTGGGAACTATTCAAACAGCAATCGGATGAATACCGGGAATTTGTGTTGCCCTCGTCAGTTAAGGCCAGAGTAGCTATTGAAGCCGGGATAACTATGGGCTGGGAGCAATGGGTTGGCCCGCGCGGCTCTGTGATTGGTTTGGACCGCTACGGCGCGTCCGCTCCCTACAAAACCATTTATGAACACCTGGGCTTCACCGTTGATAACGTGGTGCTCCGCGCTCTGGAGACCGTCGACAAGTCTAAAAAGTAGCTATGTCCATAGAAAATCTTAAAAAAACAGCCGCCGAGAAAGCGGTTGAACAAGTTGAAAGTGGTATGGTTTTGGGTTTGGGCCACGGTTCAACTGCTCGTTACGTCGTCGCCAAAATTGGCGAGTTGTGGCAGGCCGGAACCCTGACTGACATTGTTGCCGTACCCACATCCCAGGCTACGGCGGCGCAGGCTCAAGAGTACGGTATTCCCCTGGCTGCCCTTGATGAACAGCCGGTGATTGACCTGGCTATTGATGGGGCGGATGAGGTTGACCCTCAACTCAACCTCATCAAGGGCTTAGGGGGGGCCTTGCTCCGGGAGAAAATGGTCGAGTCTGCGGCCAAACGTTTTATTGTTGTGGTCGATGGGAGCAAGCCGGTTGAAAAACTGGGAACGCGCGGCCCCTTGCCGGTAGAAGTGACGCAGTTTGGCTGGAAGGTCCAGGCTCGGTGGCTGGAGACTTTAGGCTGTACTCCTGCTATCCGGGGGGGAGAAGCCCAGCCCTACGTAACCGACAACGGCAATTACATCCTCGATTGCGCCTTCCCCAACGGCATCGACAACCCGGCAGAGTTAGGCGCTACCCTGCAAAACCGGGTGGGCGTGGTCGAACATGGTTTGTTTTTAGGCATGGCCAGCGAGGTTATTATAGCCCAAGCCGATGGTTTGCGCTTTATGAAATAAGGGGGGCAAATGATCCAAGACATTGATTTTGCCAATCCAGTTGTGCCAATCATCAGCGTTTTGTTGGGGATTGTTATTCTTGTTTGGGGGCGTAAACTGTTTTGGCTCACGATAGGGGGCGTAGGCTTTATAACGGGCCTAATCCTGGTCTTTTCTCTTTTAGAAGAACAACCTGCCTGGATTATGCTGGCCGCGGCCTTTGGCGTGGGAGCAATAGGGGCAATTCTTGCAATTCTTTTACAGCAAGTTGCCGTGCTAATAGCCGGTTTTTTGATGGGGGCTTATCTTACAAGTTGGCTTTTGCCGCTCTTTGACCTTCAGTTAGAGACGTGGTTGTGGCTAATCATAGTTATCATCGGGGGCGTGATTGGGTCTGCGCTGGTATCGGCGCTATTTGAGTGGGCGTTAGTTGTATTATCGTCGCTGGTGGGGACAACGATGATTGTCCAGGTTACCAACTTCAGGCCCTTGATAACAGCCGGGTTATTTATCATTTTGCTGATTATTGGCTTTGCCGCTCAATCAAAAGCGCTACTGCCAGAATCTATGACGACCAGAAATAGGTAATTAACTTAAGTTGCTACCTGACCAGAAAAAAGCATAAAAATCAACCGTCTCTTGCCAGATATGCCAGAAGTAGGGAGTATGAAGTAAGAAGTAAGGGTTTTTCTCCCTACTCCCTGCTTCTTACTCTCCGCTTTGGATGCATAGGTGGTAACTTAGGTTAATTATTAACCGTTTCTTGCCTCAAAATCCTTCATAAAATCTGCCAGTGTGTTAACTGCCTCGTCGGTTTGGGCATTGTAAATAGAAGCCCGTATTCCGCCCATAGAGCGATGACCTTTGAGATTGCTCATTCCGGCTGCGGCGGACTCCTCAACAAATCTCTTCTCTAACGCCTCATCGCCATCCCGAATGCGAAAAACCACGTTCATCCGCGAACGGTCTTTTTCTGCTACCGGACAGGCGTAAAAGTCAGTGTCGTCAATAGCGTTGTACAGCAAATTGGCTTGCGCTTCGTTTCGCTGCTCAATGGCCGGCACCCCCCCCTCCGCTTCAAGCCAATCCATTACCAGGCTAATCATATACACGCCAAAGGTTGGCGGCGTATTGAAGCGCGATTGTGTATTAACGTGCGTTCTGTATTGCAGCATGGTTGGGTAAGTTTTGGGAGCGCGCTCGGCCAACTCCGGCCTCATAATTACAATGGTCACTCCGGAGGGGCCGATATTCTTTTGCGCTCCGGCAAAAATCAGGCTAAATTGCGACACGTCAATCTGCCGCGACAGAATATCCGACGACATATCGGCTACCAGCGGTATCTCGCCGGTGTTGGGAAAGGTGCGCCATTGCGTGCCGACAATAGTATTGTTGGAACATAGGTGAACATACGAGGCGTTTTCATCCAGCTTAATCTCGTCGGGCCTGGGCAAACGGGCAAAGTTCTCGGCCTCTGTTGAAGCAGCGATGCGACAGGCCGCTACCTTGTCAACCTCAGCGATGGCTTTTTTGGTCCAGACCCCGGTGTGAATCACATCAACGGGATTGCCTTGCAAATAAAGATTCATCGGGACCATCGCAAATTGCAGGCTGGCTCCGCCCTGCAAAAAGAGTACGGCGTAGTCATCGGGGATGCCCATCAGTTCTCGCAGCCCGGCCTCGGTCTTCTCAATGATGCCGGTGAAATCCTGCGAGCGATGGCTCATCTCCATCACCGACATACCGCTGTCTCCAAAGTTTACCAACTCATCGCGGGCTTGTTCCAGCACCGGCAGGGGCAACGCTCCCGGTCCGGCGCTAAAGTTAAATATACGATCTAACATACTCTCTCTCCCGAATTATGCTTTTAGCATTCTATATGAAAATTCTCCCCTGCACCCCTGCACCTGTGCTGCATTATTACCCCTGAGGCAAGCGTCGACCCAACACATCCGACGCCACCGCCAACCGCTGCATCTCAATAGAACCTCCGGCCAGGGTAAAGGCGCGGGCATCGCGGGCCATACGCTCAACCGGGTGGAAACGGCTGTAACCCTCGCCGCCCATCAGTTGGATGGCCTCGTTTGTTACCCGGATGACCATTTCTGAAGCGTAAGCTTTGGCAATGCTAGACTCAACCCGGTCGGTGATGGTCAATTTGCCGTTGGCCGCCGCCCGATAAACCAGCAGCCGGGCCGCCTCGATGTCAATGGCGCAGTTGGCAATCTTCATCTGCATAGTCTGGAAATCGGTAATGCGCTTGCCAAACTGCCGGCGCTGGTCGGCAAAAGTTACGGCGTAATCCAACGCGCCCTGGGCCAGCCCCAAACAGACCGCCGAAGCCGCTATCCGCTGCCCGTTGTAGGCCGACATCAACCGCTTAAAACCCGCTCCGGCTTCAACCACCACGTTTTTGGCCGGGACGCGCATATCCTCAAAGTGAACGTAGCCCTCTCGCACGCCGCGCACGCCCATCGAGTTGATGCGCTGGCCGGTCCGAAAGCCCGGCATATCCATCTCGACCAGAATGGCCCCAATCCCCTTCGGCCCGGCGATATCGTCAAAGCGGGCGTAAACCAGCAAAAATTCTCGCTCACCGCCGCCGGTAATCCAGCGTTTGGCGCCGTTGAGGATAAAATCATCGCCGTCGCGCCGGGCGCTGGCGGTCAGTTCAGTCAGGGCCGAACCGGCCTCCGGCTCGGTCATAGCAATCGACATCAACTTCTCGCCTCGGGCCACGGTGGGCAGCACTCGCTCTCGCTGCTCTTCGGAGCCAAAGTTGAGAATTGTGCCGACGGCCCCAAAGTTGTGGTCAACAATTAAGCGACCGCTAATACCGCAGTGACGGGCCATCTCTTCGATGACCAATACCGCATCCAGCGCGGATAAATCGCGCCCGCCGTACTTGCCGGGAAAGGTCATCCCAAACAGGTCAAAATCGGCCAGCTTTTGGATTTGGGTACGCGGGATATGTTCTTGTTCGTCCCAGTCGGCGGCTACCGGCGCAAT
>JAJRVO010000157.1 GCA_024277275.1 Chloroflexota bacterium | reverse complement strand
TAGGAATCGGGATTAAATAACTGTCTGTCTCATTTCAGAGCGCAGTAAATGGTAATTAGTAATTAGGGATTGGCTTAATAACCAATTACCATTTACCAATTACAACGTTGAGGGACAGTTATTTAATTCTCATTACTTAACATCACTCGCCGGCAGCGTCAAGTTCCTCAATAGCCGAATCCAATTGCCACGGGGTGTATTCTTCGGCATAGGGCGACTGGTGTCTAAAATAGGTGTTGTACAATTCGGCGTAGTGGCCGCCCTGGTCCAGGAGCGATTGGTGGGTTCCTTCTTCGATGATGCGACCGTGGTCCATCACAATAATCCGGTCGGCATTTTTGATGGTTGATAGGCGATGGGCAATGACGATGGTGGTCCGGTCGCGCATAACCACATCCAACCCCTCTTGAATTTGAGCCTCGGTGAAGGGATCGACGCTGGCTGTGGCTTCATCCAAAATAAAGATAGCCGGGTCTTTGAGCAGTACCCGGGCCAGGGCTGCCAGTTGTCGCTGCCCCAGCGATAGATTGGCTCCGCGCTCGCCCACCTCGGTTTCCAGACCGTGCGATAGGTCGGCCAGCCAGTCGCCCTGGCTAATGCCCATTGCCGCCTGACGCACCTGGGCTTCGGTAGCGCCCGGCAAGCCGTAGCAAATGTTATCGGCCACGCTGCCGGAAAAGAGAAAGGGCGTTTGAGACACCAGCCCAATATGCTGGCGGTACCGGCTCAAATCCAAAGAGCGAATATCCCGCCCGTCAATCAGTAACTCTCCCCCTTGAAATTCATAAAAACGGGTCAGCAGCTTGATGATGCTGCTTTTGCCTGCCCCGGTGTGACCCACCAGGGCAATGGTTTCTCGCGGGGCGATGGTCAGCGAGAAATCGGGCAGGACGATTTCGGCGTCGGTGTAGCTGAAGCGAAGCTGCTGAAATTTAATTTGGCCTTGCAGGGCGTCAACAGGCTCGGCGTCAACCTGAACCACTTTCGGCTCGGCGTCGACCAGGGCAAAAACCCGTTCTGAGGCCGAGAGGCCATCCTGAAACTGGCTCCAGAAAGAGGCAATGTTAATTAGCGGAAACCAGAAAAAGCCGACCGACTGCATAAAGAGGTACCACTCGCCGGGTGTGACCAGATCATTGCGAATGGTCAGCCCTCCGGCGTAAATGAGCGCGGCCACGCCCAGGCCGGAAGACGCGCCCAAAATGGGAAAGATGGTGTTGAGGGTTAAACCGCGCCGCAACCCGGCTTTATAACCCTGCTGGTTATTCTGAACAAAGGTGGTGTGAATGGCCCCTTCTTGTCGGAAGCTTTTGGCGACCATAATGCCGCTAATCGACTCCTGAATTTGGGCATTGATAGTGGCCGTGACTCGCCGGGCGTCCAGGGTGACTCGCCGGGCGATGCGTCGAAAACTGAGGGCAATGGCAATCGCTATGGGGGCAAAAGCCAGCAGCAGCAGAGTCAGCCAAAAGTTAATGGTGAACAGCCAGATGGTCAGGAGAAGAACCAGCAAAACCTGGCTAATCAGGTTGGTGCTCAGGTTGACTACTTCAGAAAAATCCTGCGTGTCGGATGTGACCCGGCTGACAATTTTGCCGGATGGGTGTTCATCGTAAAAGGAAAGGTCGTGCCCGATGGTGGCGTTAAAGACATCTTCTCGCAGCTTTAGCACCACATCGCCCACCACCCTGGCCGAGATAAGTTGCCGGATATAGTTAAACCCCCAGGCTGTGGCTCCCAGCAGCAGCACGGCCCCGGTCATTAGCATAATAATCCCGGTTGTTGGGTCTTGGGCCACAATATCCAGGGCCTCGGAGATAATGATAGGCCCGCCCGTTCCGGCGGCGGCGTTCAGGGTAATGGCAATGGCGATTAGAATCATCTGCCTGGTGTGGGGCCGAAAGTAGCCGATAATTCGGCGCAGCAGTTCGCTATCGCTATAAGTGCGGTCGTAAGCCTCGGTGTCGAGGCCGTCCATGATGAAGCCCATTGGGTTCCTTACCAGGGAGTATGAAGTAGGGAGTAGGGAGTAGGGGGGAATTGCTTCCTGCTTCCTACTTCTTACTTCTTACTTCCTCCTTCATACTCCCTCAATCATATCTTGCAAAAATCTTTTGATAGTCTGCGCTGCGGGTTAATAGTTCTTCGTGAGCGCCCTGGTCTATTAACTCGCCTCGACGCAGAACAAGGATGTGGTCGGCCCAGCGAATCTGGCTGAGGCGGTGGGTGATGAGAAATGTGGTGCGCCGGCGGCTGATGCGGCGCATAGCCCGCTGAATGCGGTCTTCGGTGGCGCTGTCGATGGCGCTGGTGCTGTCGTCGAGGATGAGGATGCGGGGGTTGGTGAGAAAGGCGCGGGCAATGGCAATGCGCTGGCGCTGTCCGCCGGAGAGCGTCACTCCTCGCTCGCCCACATCTGTCCGGTAGCCGTCGCTGAAGCCGGTGATGAAATCGTGGGCCTGGGCTTGTCGGGCGGCTTGCTCAATAGCTTCGGGCGTGGCGTCGGCGCAGCCAAAAGCGATGTTTTCGGCCAGGGTTCTGGAAAAGAGAAAAATATCTTGCTCAATGGTCGAGATTTGAGAACGAAGCGACTCCAGGCTCCAGTCGCGCACGTCCACCCCGTCAACGCATATCTGCCCGCTATCGGCGTCGAAAATGCGATTAATGAGCCGGGTTAAGGCGGTTTTGCCGGAGCCGGTTTGCCCCACAATGGCAATGGTTTGGCCCGGTTGGGCGGTAAAACTGATGTTTTTGATGACCGGCGTGTCATCATAACTAAACGTAACATTTTCAAAGCTGACCTGGCCTTGAATGGGTTGGACACAGCCCGCCTCGTTTTGGTCCAGTTCAGTTTTGGTGTTGATGACATCCAGAATGCGCTCGGCGCTGGCTATGCCCAGTTGGACCAGGTTAAAGGAAAAGATGGAGATAAAGGTTACAAAACGAAAGAGACCCATTAAGCCCATAAATGTGACTACCTGACCCAGTGTCAGGTTGCCGGCGCGCCACACCAGTAAAGCGTGTAGAAAGCCAACGGCCCAGGCAATGCTGAACATCAACATTGGCAGGTAACGGGCCTGGATTTCGCCTTGTCGCACAAAATGATTGCGAAACGCGCGGGCGTTTTGGGTAAACTTGTCCCACTCGTATCGCTCTTGCACGTTGGCTTTTACGGTTTCAATGCCGGCGATGGCTTCGGCCAGACCGGCGTTCATTGTGCCAAACTGGGTTCTCATAGCAATGCTGACGGGTTTTAGCTGGCGGATGTAACCGGCCAACGTGATGGTAAAGAGGACGAGGAATATGCCCGGCGCCAGCAGCAACTCCAGGCGGAGTTGAGCAATGAGCAGTATGGGCGCAATGATGGCCATCAGCGAGTCGACAATTAAGTTTAGACCGGGGCTGAACATTAAATTAAGAGAGCGGACATCGTTGGTGGCGCGGGCCATAATATCGCCGATGCGCTGGCGACCGTGGAACGTTTGACTCTTGCCCAGCAGGTTGATGTATAGTTCATCGCGGGTATCGCGTTCAATGCGTTGGGCCAGGAACTCGCCGCTATAGTTACGGACCAGGCCGCTTATGCTCTGGGTAACGGCCATAGCCACTGCGCCCATGGCAATCCAGGCCAGGGTAGATGTTGCCCAGTTGGGGGTTGTAATCAGGTCAAAGGCTTTGCCGACGAAGACATAGATATAACTGTAAGCAAAGTTGTTGATGATGGCCATAAGCAACATTGCCGGCGGCAAAAGCGGGTAACGCAGCACGTGAGAAACAATCCACCGCACGGGGTTGGCGCGATTGTACTGATATTGATTTTCCAGAGTGAATTCGCTTTTGGACATTGTAGAACCAACCAACGGGTGAAAATGTAAACATAATTTGCTTCCCCGTTTTTCATAATAGCATATTTTTATGTGTTGACCAATTCCTTGTTAAAAAACACTGTTTCTGTTAGAGTGGAGAAGTTATTTAAGCGCTATTCCTTAGAGCGTGTTTCTTAAAGACCGCAGAGGTTTTTTGCGAGATATTTTTAAGCGGATTTGCCCCGATTATGACCCTAACTTACAGTTAAAATGGACTTTAGAAACCTCTGCGGTCTGGCCCACACAATTTAAGAAACACGTTCTTAGAAAGTTGATGAGATAATGCGTAGTAAAACAGTCTCTTATTTTGCCTGGACCGCTATCATTCTGACGACTACCGTAGCGTGTAGTCTGATTACCGGTGCGGGACAAGAGGTCAGAAGTCCAGAAGCCACTGCCACAGCGGAAATTTTCACCGACATCGATACTTATTACGTTTCTAATCAGGGTGACGATAACGCTGATGGTCGCACCCCGAAAACAGCTTTTCAAACACTTGGTCAGGCTCTGGAAGTTGTCCAGCCGGGAAACGATATTCTCATCTTACCGGGAACTTACAATGAAGCGTTGAAGTTAGAAGAGAGCGGAAACTCCTCTGCGCCTATAACCATTCGCGGCGGGGGCGGCGTCGCGGTGTTTGATGGTCAGAGAAATATGGCTATCGGTTTTTGGTGTGAAGGTTGTACCAACTTTGTTTTTGAAAATCTGGAAATTCGTAACTACACTGATATTGGGATTGGTATTTATTTTGGCTCTGATACCATTATGCGCAATCTCACAGTTCACAATAATGGTTTTGACGCCCAGTTGGTAGATTGGGAAATTGAAGGATACGGCATTCACGTGGACGAATCGCAAGGGATTATCATTGAGAATAATGAGGTTTATCAAAATGGTCCCCAACCTCAAGCGTTGGACAGATTGATGGGCACCGGCATAGACGTTTATATGTGTACCCATTGCGTCATTCGGCATAACCAATCATATGATAATATTGGCGGGGGGATTTTGGTTGAAGATGGGGTAAATATCCTGGTTGAAGGTAACGAGGTGTACGCCAATGATCTGGACGCCACTATTGAAGAGTGGTGGGATGGCGGCATCTGGATTGACGGGGGACACGATGTAACGGTCAGGGATAACATCTTTCGGGACAACCTGGGGCCGGGTATCCAAATTAGCGACGAAGATGATCAACAGCCTTACGGGTATGTAGTTGATAACAATGTAAGCGCCGGAAACTATTACGGCATTTACATCTGGAATTTTGGAACCTCGGATTTTCCGCCTGAAAACGTTCTCCGTATGTCGAATAATCAGATAACCGGAAATACCAGGCAAGACGCCTGGATTGTGCCATAGAATTGCCTGTTGCCTGAACAACTTCTTTGAAAATAACGTCTCGATTGGACTCCAAAGTATACTTTGGAGTCCTTATTTTTATTATCGATGGCGTATCTTCTCAGTAATTCGGGATAGAAACACGGCCTTGCATCTGTTGTACAAGACGACCGCAAGGGGTTGCCCCTACATATGGAGATGATACTCGATGGCGTACAAATACTGGTGGTCACTCTCTTGAGTTGGTAGGCTATCACCCTTGCCTGAGATGATCTAACACTGCTTGGAGATGACTTTCCAGAGGGGCTTCCAGACGGAGCGACTCGCCGCTGCGGGGATGCTCAAAGCGGAGTTGCCAGGCGTGTAAAAATTGGCGCTTTAGACCTAACGTGTTTTTTTTGCGGCCATATACGGTGTCGCCTACTACCGGACATTTGAGCCAGGCCAGGTGGACGCGAATTTGGTGGGTGCGCCCCGTCTCCAGGCCAATTTCAAGCAGGCTGTAAGCGCCTAATGTTTCAATTACCCGGTAGTGGGTGCGGGCGGATTTGCCATCGGCGCGGGGGGCGATTTTTTGCCGGTGACGGGGGTCTCGACCCAGAGGGACGTCAATCATCCCTTCCGGCGCTTCGGGCCGGCCAAAAACCAGGGCCAGATAAATTTTTTCGACCGTTCTGGCCTTAAACTGCTGCTGTAGATGTTGCAGCGCCGCCGGGGTGCGGGCTGCCACAATCAAGCCCGATGTGTCCTGATCCAGGCGATGGACAATGCCGGGCCGCGTTGCCGAGTCGGCATCAACTTCTGTCATAGCGGCCAAGTCCGGATAGCGGGCCAGCAAAGCGTTAACCAGAGTCCCGGTGGCGTGTCCGTGCGCCGGGTGAATGACCAGTCCGGCCGGTTTGTTGATTACAACCAGATCGTTGTCTTCAAAAACAATATCCAGAGGAACGTTTTCCGGCTGCAACGCAGTTGGTTCCGGGTCCGGTAAATGGAGGGTGATTAAATCGCCTGGTTGCACCGCCATACTCGGTTTGGCCGGTTGGTTTGATACCAACACTTGACCCTGTTGGATCAATTTCTTTATTTGTGAACGGGATAAGTTTGGAAATTTGCCTGACAAGTATTGATCCAGGCGAGAGGCGGCCTGATCAACCTGCAGGTGGGTAATGTTAGGGATGGGCATTGTAGGATTTAGCGCCTAAACCGATTTTGGATTTTGGATTTACGATTAAGCTTACTCAAGCAAAACCCTATCGGCAATCGCAAATCGGTATGTTACTGTTTTTTGTGGCGGGCTTTGTTTAAGGCATACTGGGCAATGCTAGAGCGCGATCCACCGGCCCGTTGAAAAGTTCGTTGTCGCTGTAGCAGGCGGTGGTCGTGTAATAATTTAACCGGCAGCGACCAACGGTCGATGGGGGTGGTCGAGCGCAATCGAAAACCAAATACCAGTTGTCGCACCCGGCGACCAAGTTGACCGGCCTTTTTGCTGTAGGTCTTGATTTTTTCAAAAACTGCGTGTCGTCGAGAAACTTTGTTATCTATGTCACTCATTTGCTTCTTCTTTCCGACGATAGCTACTTTAAATTACCGTAGCTATTCAGCTATTGCATTCAAAGCTGCTGAAATGGCAGTAATTGGTAATTAGTAAATAGTAATTAGGCTCAATAACCAATTACTATACTGCCAACGGCCATAAAGTAACATTTTTATGGGACACAGATGAACACAGATTTCACAGATTTTTGTTTAGTTTTTTACCATAATCTGTGTTTATCTGCGAAAATCTGTGTCCTATTCTCTGGCTTTCAGAATGT
>JAJRVO010000156.1 GCA_024277275.1 Chloroflexota bacterium | reverse complement strand
GGCCTGGCCGAGTTTCGTTTTGTGCCGGGGCAAGGCACAACCAATTTAAACATCCAGGCCGCCGACAAGCGCGGCTTTAGCGCCATTCGCCCCTTTCAGTTTGAAGCAGAGGGCGGCGGCGACCACGTTTTGCTCCGGGCCGACCGGGCCGCTTATGTGGTCGGCGAAACGATGAATTTGACCGCCCTGACCCCGGTTGAAGCCGGCAGCATTTATCTCGACATCGTAAAAGAGGGCCAAACGCTCTCCACCCGCTCGCAGCCGGTGCAGGCGGGCCGAGCCGATTTTGCCATCGACCTGAGCGCCGACCTGTACGGTACGCTGGAACTACACGCTTACAAGGTGCTACTCGACGGCACGCTGGTCCGCGACACCCGCGTGGTGGTGGTCGACGAACCCCGCGACCTGTCCATCGCCATCAACGCCGACCGGGACACCTACCTGCCCGGCGACACCGCCACTATCAACTTCCAGACCAATGCCCAAAGCGACGGCGCTCCCGTGCAGACCGCCCTCGGTCTGGCTATTGTCGATGAGTCGGTTTTTGCCTTGCAGCGTCAAGACCCCGGCTTTGCCAAGCTCTACTTTTTGCTTGAAGCCGAACTGCTGGAGCCGTTTTACCAGGTTAAGGGCTTTAAGCTGCCCGCCGCTTACACCCCCGACCAGGCCGAGTTGCGACAAGCTCAGGACTCCAGCGCCCAGGCCGGTTGGGCCAACGCGCCCACTACCGGCCTGGCGATGCAGGTCAACAGCCGCCCCGAAAAGATGGAGGCCCTGCACCGGACCCAACGAGAGGGCTTCCTGACCCTGAGTACGGCTGTAATCCTGGGGATGACTCTGATTCCGCTGCTGCTGTGGCTGGCAGTTATTTTGGCGCTGCGCGGCTCCGGGATGATTAAACGCTCGCTGGTGGGGCTGGCTAAGGTTAGCGGTATTTTGCTGATTGGCTTTGCCGCCCTGTACGGCGTCATCGCCTTCATCGCTTCGATGTCATATGAGGTTCAACGCGCTTTCCGGCGGATGGACCTGGATGAGATTTTGCCCTTTGCCATCGGCGGCATCTTTGTGCTGGCCTTAATTGGGCTGGCTATTTACGGCTGGCGGCGTAAAGATGAGCCGGCCAAGTTTATTGTTTTGCTCTCGGCGGGCTGGATTGCATTGCTGGCCCTGCTTATCATCATCTCCGAGTACGGGCCGGAGCCTGATGAGGCCCTGGCCGTTCCCCTGCTCATCGCCGTTGTGCTGATACCGGGCGCGTACCTGCTTTACGGCCAAAAACTGTGGGCCGAGGCCCGGCGCGGTCCCGGCTGGCTGGCAACCATTATGGGCGGGCTTGTAACCCTGCCCACACTGCTGGTACCATTTCTGCTGGTAGAATCAATGGCCTTAAGCGGCGGGGCAATGATGCCCGGAGAACCCGAACTTGATTTTATGGTAGTGGAAGAAGCAATGCCGGCGGCTCAGGCCGTAGGACAAGCCACGGATATTCAATTGGAAAAAGGAGAGGCAGTCCAGGATGAGGCCAAAAACGAAGCGTCGCCGGGCGAAGCCCCCCGCCTGCGCCAGTTCTTTCCCGAAACGCTCTACTGGAACCCGGAAGCGCTGACCGACGAGTCCGGCTTTGTGCAACTGGATATCCCCATCGCCGACAGCATCACCACCTGGCGGCTAACGGCTCTGGCCTCATCGCAGGATGGGCGGCTGGGCTTTACCACGCAGGGCGTGCGCGTTTTTCAGGATTTCTTTGTCGATATCGACCTGCCGGTCTCGCTGACTCAGGGCGATGAAATCAGCATCCCCGTCGGCGTTTTTAACTACCTGCCCGAAGCGCAAGAGGTGCGGCTGGTGGTCGAGCCGGAACCCTGGTTTGAACTGCTGGACGAGGCCGAACAAACCCTGACCATCGCCTCCAACGATATCGACGTGGTGTACTTCCCCATCCGGGTACGCGACTTTGGGCAGCGGGGCTTCCAGGTCACAGCCTGGGGCCGGAAGATGAGCGACGCCATTCGCCGCGAGGTGCGAGTTGTGCCTGACGGCCAGGAAGCGCGCCTGACCGATAGCAACTGGCTACGCGAGAATAAAGAAATCGCCCTCGACCTGCCGCCCGAAATTGTACCCAAAACGGCCCGCGTCGAGGTCAAAATCTACACCGGGGCGCTGGCCCAGGTGGTCGAAGGGTTGGAGAAAATTCTACGCCTGCCCCACGGGTGATTTGAGCAAAGTACGTCGGCGACGTACCCGAATGTGCTGGTGTTAGACTATCTGCAACGAACTGACCAGGCCAACCCCGAAGTGCAACTGACGGCTGAAAAGTATGTGGCTACCGGCTACCAGCGCTTGCTGACCTTTGAAGTGCCCGGCGGCGGTTTCTCCCTCTTTGGCCAGGCTCCGGCCCAGGTTTTCCTGACCGCCTACGGCCTGATGGAGTTCAGCGATATGGCCGAGGTTTACCCGGTTGACCAGGAGATGATTGACCGCACCGCCCGCTGGCTGATGGACCAACAGCAGTCCGACGGAACCTGGTTGGAGCAGGGCTACTCCGAACACTGGCGAGTTAATGCCGAACTGCCCACCACCGCTTACATCACCTGGGCTTTGGTTGAGGCCGGTTACAAAAATACGCCGGAAGTAGAGCGAGCCATTGCCTACATCCGCGAGTTTGCCGGGCAAGAGGACGACGCTTACAGTCTGGCCCTGGTCGCCAGCGCCCTGACCGCCTACGATAACCAAGACGGCACAACCAGAGCCATCCTGCAAAAGCTGTACGATATGCGCGTTGAAGACGGCGACGCTATCTACTGGCAAAACACCGAGGCGTCCTTTATGGGAGCCACCGGCGACAGCGGCAGCGTCGAGACCACGGCGATGGTTGCCGCCTCGTTTATGCGGGCCGGGGTTTATCCCGACGCCGTAAGCGGGGCGCTGGCTTCGCTCATCCAGAGCAAGGATAGCTGGGGCACATGGAGCACCACCCAAGCCACCATCCTCTCGCTCAAAACCCTGCTCCTGGCCACCGAGTCGACCGGCACAGCCGGCGAACCGGCCACCGTCCGCATCAGCCTGAACAAGGAATTGACCGAGGAAATCACCATCGACCCCGGCAACGCCGATGTGGTTCACGTGGTTACGTTTGACCAGGGTTTTTCGCCGACCGGGGCCAATCGCTTGCAGCTTGAGGTGGAGGGCGGCGGCAACTTGATGTATCAAGTGGCTACCAGTTACTATCTGCCCTGGGACCAGGTGCCGATGGTCGAGATGATGGGGGAACTCATCGCCATCGACGTAGCCTACGACCGCACCAATCTGGCCGTCAACGATACCGCGACGGTGGATGTGGGGGTCAAACTGAACCGGGAAGGCGTAGTCAAAATGGCCCTGATAGACCTGGGCGTTCCTCCCGGCTTCACCGTGTTGACTGAAGACCTCAGCCGGTTGGTCGAGCAGAGGGTCATTGCCCGCTACGAGTTAACAGGTCGGCAGATTATCATCTATCTTGAAGATTTTGCCGGCGACCAGCCGCTCAACTTCAGCTATCGTCTCCGCGCCCGTTTTCCAATGCGCGCCCAAACGCCCCCCTCCAGCGTCTACGACTACTACAACCCCACCGAGCAGACCACCCAGCCCCCCCTGGAGATGGTGGTCATAGACGAGCAGGAATAAGGTTAGTGGGAGGGTAAGTTTAACTATGAGAAACCCCGGCACTGCTGGCGTTTTAAGCTTTATCATCCCCGGCGTGGGGCAAATATACAACGGTCAAATGTGGTGGGCCATTTTCTGGCTCATCATTACCCCCGGATTTTGGTTGGGCACGGGCGGAATGCTCGGCTGGGTGTGCCATCTCATTTCGGCTTATGCAGCCTACGCCTACGCCAAAGAGAATCCCCGATATTAATAAACATCCTGTACGATATAAACAAAAAACGCTGTCAATTCAGGCAGCGTTTTTTGTTCAACAGATAACCCAAACCCCTCATAAAATCTCTCCGTTGCTCTGGTCTGGCTGATGTGGTATACTCCTCTTACCCGCCGTTCGTTCTCAAACTGGAGTTGATGTTATCCAGATACCGGAAGCGCCTTATATCCTGAGCGGCAAAAAATTAGAGACCCCGGTTAAGCGATAGTTACTTTGGAACGCAGTTAGAAAAAGTGGTCAATATAGACGCTATCAAAAGCCCCGCTACCATTGATTTCTTCGTAAAATTTGCCACAGAGTACAAGACCCGCCTATGAAGCGCGGCTTCACACGTCTCATAGGAGACGTGATTTTAATCAACACGCTGCATTAGTTCAATATTTCACAGCAACTTCGCTGCTTCAGTTTAAGAATATCAGGTAAAAACCTGTTTTTGTTTAATACCTCAAAGTAAAAATGTGGATTTGCTTTGTGAAAAAACAAACTTGTAGTACGTTTTCAAGTCTCGCCCCTAATAATTTTACCTCAACCGAAAAATGTGAGAAAATAGGGTTGTTCCAACAGGTGTTAGAGACCATACCTAATGAATCCAATTTCAGCCTTTTTTGTACGTAATATCATCGTTGTTTTCTTCTTCTCCGGCCTGGCCTTTTTTATAATGGGCGTGGCCCTGGCCTTGGCCAGCCGGCAAACATCAGAATTCAGGTTTGCTCAGGCTATTCGTCCTCTTGCCGCTTTTGGTATTTTACACGGTATTCATGAATGGGTAGAGATGTTTCAAAAGATTTCCACTTTAACCAGCGGCTATGCGCCCACAGTTGGGCAAGAGGTGGGCCGGCTGGCAATTTTGGTGGTGTCGTTTTTGATGCTAATGGCCTTTGGCATCTTGTTGTTAAATCCTCAAAGAATTGGGGACTGGCAACGATATAGTCCTATTTGGGGAATAGTTGGTTTGTGGGCGCTGGGGTTGCTGATTATAGCCGTTGTTTTAAAACCGCCACTTGGAGAACTTGTGGCCCAAGCCGACGGTCTGGCCCGCTACAGCCTGGGAATCCCCGGCGCTTTATTAGGAACCTGGGCGCTTATGGAGCAGCAGCGAACCTTTCGCGAACACGATATGCCGCAATTTGGCCGGGACCTGGTTTGGTGCGCTACGGGTTTATTTCTTTATGGCGTGGTCGGCCAAATTTTTGTTCGACACACATCGCTTATGCCGTCTATTATTATCAACAGTACGCTTTTTTTGCAATGGTTTGGCATCCCGGTTCAGCTCTTTAGGGGGGTAATGGCCGCCATTCTCACCTTTGCTATGATCCGCGCCCTTAGAGCGTTTGAACTAGAGAACCGACGACGGCTGGAGGCGGCCAACCAGGCCAAGCTGGCGGCTCAAGCAGCAGCGCTAGAAACAGAGCGCCGCATTAGCCAGGGCATGGAACGCCTGTATGAAGAATTACAACTAACAGCCCATGAACTCTCGCTATTGCTAGATTTATCTAACATACTGGCCGCGTCTATTAGCTTAAAAGACAGGCTGCAAAACGTCCTGGAAAAGATTGTACATAGCCTCAATTTTTCCGACGCGGGTATGATTTTGTTATCCACACAAGCAACCGGAACGTTAGAAGTGCGGGTTTCAACCGGCTTTTCAACATCACAAGACTTCACCAAGCCAGAAGAACGGTATAATATGGCTCGTGATTTGGGTGAACAGTGTATAGCCAAAGCAATGGCTATGTGTAGACATACAGATAACGCAATCATTGAATTTTTGCTGGAGGAAGCCCTGGAAACGCAGCTATGCCGGCAGCATGAAAGCCCGGTATTTATGATAAGCCTGCCCCTAACCGCCCAGCAGCGCATTATTGGCAGTCTGGTGCTGGTTCAGCCAAAAACGGGAGAAAAACTTATTATTTATGACGAACTCAAACTTATGGTGGGTATAGCCGAGAGAATAGGTCTTTCTATTGAAAACGCCACGCTTTACCAAGAGGTAAAAGAACGGGAGAGAATGCTGGCCGAGTTGTTACATGAAGTGGTTGGGGCGCAAGAAGCAGAGAGAAAACGCATTGCCCGTGAACTGCACGACGCTACCGGACAATCGCTTACCGCCATTGCCCTGGGGCTGCGCGGCATTGAAGCTCTGGTAACCAACAACTCGCCGGTAAAGGTTGAGCACATCAGAGAATTAAAATCATTTGGCACCAATGCCCTGGGTGAACTACGGCAACTCATTTCAGACCTGCGCCCGCCACAGTTAGACGACCTGGGCTTGGTAGCCGCCCTGCAATGGTACATTAAAGCCTTTGAAAAACGCAGTTCAATCCACACCGAATTTGTGGTAGAAGGAGAACGCGCCCGATTACCATCGGAATATGAAACGGTCTTGTTTCGCATTACTCAGGAGGCCCTGACCAATATTGCCAAACATGCCAATGCCACATACACTTCTATTACGCTGGAAATGTATCCAACCCAAATTCAGGTAACAATAAAGGACAATGGACACGGTTTTGAGCCAAAAGAAGCGCTTGGCAAGCCACGAGAGCATAGCGGCTGGGGCTTGCTGGGCATTAGAGAAAGAACTTCGCTTTTGGGTGGGCAATACAAAATCGACTCGTCCCCCGGACAGGGGACGTGCATTCAGGTTAGTATACCCTTGATTATGGAGACGAAAGATGTCGAAGAAAATACGACTATTACTGGTTGACGACCATCAAATTGTACGGGCCGGGCTGCAATTGCTGTTTGTAGCCGAGAAGGATATGGAAATTGTGGGCGAAGTTAGTAGCGGCGACGAGGCCATAAAAGCTGTCAGCGACCTTAAACCAGATGTGGTAGTTATGGATGTAGCCATGCCCGGAATAGGCGGCATTGAGGCCACACGCCGCATTAAAGAAGCCCACCCCAGCGTGTCTGTGCTGGCCTTAACTATGCACGAGGATGAACAATACTTTTTTGAAATGCTCGACGCCGGCGCGTCGGGTTACATTCCCAAACGCGCCGCGCCCGACGATCTTGTTTCGGCCATTAGGGTAATTAGCCAGGGCAACGTTTTTCTTCACTCTACCCTGGCTAAGTTTCTGATGAAAGACTTTTTGGATCGAGCAGAATCCGGCGCAACTCCGGCGGCTGAAGAATTAACACCCCGCGAGCGCGAGGTGTTAACCTACATTGCCGAAGGTTACACCAATAGAGAAATTGCCGAGACGCTGGTTATCAGCGTTAAAACCGTCGATCGGCATCGTGAGAATATAATGCAAAAACTGAACATGCACAGCCGGATAGAACTGGTAAAATATGCCATTGAAAAAGGGCTGATTACCGTCGGTTAAGCTACTGGGGGACATTCCCCATCCCCAAAATAGGGGAATTACCCGATAGACTCTCCTTTTGAAACGTGATAGAGTTATATTAAGGAATCGGGATTAAATAACTGTCTCATTTCAGAGCGCAGTAAATGGTAATTAGTAATTAGGGATTGGCTTAATAACCAATTACCATTTACCAATTACAATGTTGAGGGACAGTTATTTAATTCTCATTACTAAATAGAACCAGTAACAAAACGTTGATTAAGGAGTGTAATTATGGAAGCGTGGCTATTACCATCTGCAATTGTTGTAGGAATGTTCATTGTGCGACTGGGGGTGCCGCTGGCAATTACCCTGGCAATAGCATACTTTTTGCGCCGGCTAGATGCCAAATGGAAGGCAGAGGCCCAAGCAAAATTGGGAATAACCCCGGCCCCAGCAGTTATGCTTGATCTGGATGATGAATATGACGAATGGGAAGAGGACGAGCCTATTGAAGCGCAGCCCCGTCCTGTAATGAATCAAGAAGCGGCAAAGGTACGCTCGTAAAGCAACCGTTAAGAATAAACAACCATAGCAGTTTGCGTTGTTAAAAACACGTACAAAAACTGGTAAACTAAACCGCCGATGCTACTAAAACTTACTTTAGCCGGAATGAGACATCAAAGCCTGTGGTTGGCCTTTATAATCTCATTCTTTATTGTAG
>JAJRVO010000155.1 GCA_024277275.1 Chloroflexota bacterium | reverse complement strand
TAAAGTTTTTTCTTCTTTAAGCAGTTCTGTAACAACTTTTGCCTTGAATTCGGCGCTATATCGTTTTCTCATCCTTTTATTATAGGACATTAATTCCCTTTTTTCGTGTCCAATTTCCGGGGTCCATTATAAACAGTCAACTACTATTTTGCCCTAATTCGTCTGATTATTTAAATTTAGTCGAGACTAAATTTTTTGTCGGGTAGTGAATTAGGAAATTAGAGCTTGGGCATAAACGTACCAGGAAGCGGTTTTGATGTCCGATACGCTCCCTCATCTTCCGAATAAATTACCCCGCTCTCTTCATTATGCATACCCCCATTCAAACAAAATTTGCTTGCTCTCAATCAATCCCGGATTCTGCAATTCGACAGTGTTTTTGTCAAATGAAAACAAGTGGTAGTCCTCCTCTTGAGTGTTGCTGTGAGATGGGATATACTAGGGGGACAAACGCGGGTAAAAAGGTCGTAACTGCATGCCAAAACAAGTCAAAAACAAGACAATTTTATCTCAAGCAGATTCTGGGCTAGAGGAATTAACCCTCAAAGCCGGCAGGCAGGGTTATCTTCTTACCGATGACCTGTTAGCTGCCATCCCCGATGTGGAAAAAAATATAGCCCGGTTAGATGACCTATTCATTCAATTTGTCAATCAGGGCATAAAAGTTCATTCAAGTGCAGAAGAAGCAGAGGAAAAGAGCCGCTTAACCGCTACCCGGCAACCTGCGGATAAAGCCGAAATCAAGGTAGAACCCTTCGATTTAAGCAATATTGCCACAGATAATATCATCGGCCTTTACTTGAAAGAAATGGCCTGGGTCCCCCTGCTGACCGCCACCAAAAAGATTGCCCTGGCCAAACAACTGGAAATAGGGCGTCAGGCAGAAAAAGAACTTGAAAAAGGCTTTGGAACCCCTGAAGAAGTCGAAACCTTAAAAGCGCAAGTTAAAGTAGGCGACGAAGCTCGTGAGCACTTAATTAAGGCCAACGCTCGTCTGGTCGTCAGTGTGGCCGCAAAATATAGAGGTCAGGGTCTCCCGTTTTCTGATCTGATTCAGGAAGGTAATTTGGGATTAATCAAGGCTGTCGAGAAGTTTGATTATCGCCGGGGATATAAGTTTAGCACTTGCGCCACCTGGTGGATCAGGCAAGCGGTTACCCGTGGTCTGACCGATCAGAGCAGAACCATTCGCGTGCCCGCTCATATGAGCGACCGTATCCGTAAACTGGGTCAGACTTCGGTGCAGCTTGAACAAGCCTGGGGCCGTAAACCCACCCCGGAAGAATTGGCTGTGGAAATGGGTCTGGAGCCGGCCGAAGTAGAGTGGATGTTGCGCGTTAGCCGGCCTCCACTTTCGATGGAACAGCCGGTGGGTGAAGAGAAAGACAGCGAGTTAGGCCACTTTATTGAAGATGAAGATGTACGCCCTCCGCCAGATGTAGCCGCTCATCACCTGTTGCAAGAAAAGTTGGAAGAGGTGCTTCTTACCTTGGCCCCCAGAGAGGCCAGAATTTTAGGGCTGCGTTTTGGCCTGCAAAATGGACAAAGTCACACCCTGAGCGAGATTGGGGAAAAATTTGGATTAACCCGTGAGCGGATTCGGCAAATCGAGGCTGAAGCCTTGCGTAAACTCAGGCATCCTCGCCGGGGTCGGCAAATCAGAAATCACCTGAGTTAAACACTACCTTTATCTATCGACAGGTGTTGTAACGAGTACGAACACTCTCACTCCTACCCTGACACCATCCACCCCCACCGCGACTTTTACCCCGACCATGACCGATATGCCAGCAATGATCAACCCCGAAGCTATTGTGCATGGCCAGATTGGGTAACCGTTTATACATCTCCCAAGGCGCTCATCGACCGCTACAAAAATCGCTTGATATAGGGGTTGTCGGGGACGAAACATCGACCACGCGCAGGCCGTCGTGGTAGCCGCACATACCATCACAGTACCTTTCAGCCAGGTAGGCTAATCTCAAGGAGTCTCTGTCGGCCACTGCCACTTCCCGGCTCCAATTCAATTCTGTTGTCGAGGCTTATATCTTTTTAGTCTCCTTCAGGCTATGCTTATCATTATGAAACCATTGCCCCGAGCTCCAAATAACAACCTAACCGACCAACACCAGGCATCCCAAAAGTTGATTTCCGAGCAAGAAGCACGCCTGACCCAACTTGCCAGCCAACTCTTGGCCGCCAACGCCAGCCTGGAACGTGAAATTACCGACCGTCTGAGTAAGGAGGACGAGTTTCGGCGTTCAACCGAACAATTGCGCGAACTATCCGCTCGCTTGCAATCAGTCAGAGAGGAAGAACGTACCCGCCTTTCCCGGGCGATCCACGATGAACTTGGGCAGGCCTTGACCGGACTAAAGATGGATGTAGCCTGGCTGCAAAAGCATTTGGATCAACAGCAGCCGGCTCTGTTGGAAAAAACGCAGGCAATGTCCGACCTAATTGATATTATCGTCCAGGCCGTGCGTCGAATTGCAACTGAGTTGCGACCGGGTATTCTGGATCTTAGCCTGGTGGCGACCATTGAATGGCAGCTTCAGGAATTTCAAACCCGCTCAGGCATTCAGGGTAAACTTATCAGCGCCCCGGAGGAGACGACCCTGGATGCCGATGGGGCGACGACGGTCTTTCGCATCTTTCAAGAGATTCTCACTAACGTGACCCGGCATGCCCAAGCGACCCAGATTGAGGTAAATGTAGAGGAAAACGCCACATTTCTGACCCTCCATGTGCAGGATAATGGGCGAGGTATTACCGAAAACGAGATACACAGCTCGAAATCAATTGGCCTGCTGGGGATGCGGGAACGCGCCCGGCTGCGGGCGGGCGAGGTCCACTTTCAGGGGACTCCGGGCAAAGGCACCACCGTGACCGTCAGGCTGCCGTTATCAATGAACAATTAGCAAGTGCTCGAAGGGATCAAATGATCAAAGTACTCATCGCCGATGATCACCCGATTGTGCGCCAGGGGCTGCGGCAGATTTTGTCGGACATCCCCGAGATGGAAGTGGCCGGCGAGGCCATTGACGGGCAGGAAACGTTAGACCAGGTTCGGACTGGGGAGTGGAATGTACTAGTGCTGGACATTACCATGCCCGGCCGCAGCGGGTTCGATATCCTTAAAGAACTGAAACACGAACAGCCCGACCTGCCAGTGCTGGTGCTCAGCATCCATGCCGAAGAACAATTTGCGGTACGCGTTTTGAAAGCCGGGGCATCGGGGTACTTAACCAAAGAAAACGCACCGGATGAACTGATTAAAGCCATTCGTAAAGTTGTGAGCGGCGGGAAGTACATCAGCCGGGACCTGGCCGAAAGCCTGGCCTTTGGCCTGGATACGGACTCTGTCCGGCCGCAGCATGAAGCATTGTCTGACCGCGAGTTTCAGGTGATGCAAATGATGGCCAGTGGAAAAACGCTTGCGGAAATTGCCGAGACCCTGTCGCTGAGTGCCAAGACTATCAGCACCTACCGGGCCCGCCTGCTAGAAAAGATGAATTTAAAAACCAACGCCGAGATCATCCGTTATGCCATTGAGAACGGACTGCTCGAGTAATGTCTCTCCCCACTCGGCGGCTCTATTACCCCTCCAATTTTTACCATATTGTAGGGCAATTACCTACTTGTAGGACAATTACCTACAAAAGGATCAGCCTAAACCCTACCCAATAATCAGAATTCCGCTGATAGTTTTCTGAACCCCAATCGTTTATAATTGTAATTCCCCTCGTCAATACTAAAGTTGATTATTACTACACCCCAAGCGCCTGTGCGGTAGCGATTCTACCGGGCTGCTGACGGAAATATTTCCATATTTAACTTAATATTCGACGGATCGGTGCTGCGGAGGTGAGGTAATGATGATGATTCTGAATAAAAACAAGAAACTGACTCGTGAAGAAGTTATCAATACAGTTGAATTTGCACGCGATAATGGCGAAACACCAAATCTGTGTCAAGCCGACCTATGGTGGGTTGATCTGAACAAAGCCAACTTGCAGGGGGCTGATTTGAGTCAGGCTTACTTACGTCGGGCCGGCTTGAGCCAGACCAACTTGCAAGGAAGCGATCTGAGTGAGGCCGATCTAAGTGGGGCTGACTTGACGGGGGCCAACTTGCGCCAGGCAGAACTAGGCAGAGCCGACCTACACGGAGCTGACCTGCGCCAGGCCGATCTGCGCGAGACTGACTTACGCGAGGTTAACTTGCGCCGGGCGAAATATAATGATGATACAATGTGGCCAACAAATTTTGACCCCAGACAAATGGATGCAATTCATCAAGAATGACCATTGGCTGCGCACTTGGCGGTGTTGAAGCTTAAGTATGAGTTCAGTTGAGCAAGAGGCTGCACCTATGCCACTCATTCCCCACATTGTAAGGCAAATACCGACAAGCGCATCAGTCTAAAGCCTACACAAAAATCAGAATTCCGCTGATGGTTTTCTGACCCCGGATCGTTTATCATTGTAATATCCCTACTCCGGTTCAGATAAATCATCCCCTCACCCTAAGCGCCCTTACGACGCTAACCCCGTCAGGCCGTTGACCGAAAATATTTCTCTAAAAAACTTGTTGTCCGACAAATCAGTCTAAAAAAGTGGTGGTGAAGGAGCGCCGTATGAAACAGTGGTACGAAATCAATTGGCCGGCCCTAAATCGCCGTGCTCGCGAAATTGAAGCCGAAATTCGGCGATGGCCGCTAACGCAACACGACCTCAAAGAAAAAGGCGTGGCAGCCCCCATCACCCAAGCCGACCGCGGCGTTGATGGTCTGGTCTGATGATGGCGGCTCGACAGATTAGTTCAGTATGAAACTGTCTATATTGACTCCGTCGTCGTTTGTTCCCAGGCCCCCATTACACGTTTGGCCTGATCCGATAAAACGGATATTGTTGGCCTTGATGGTAGTCATAGCGCTTGGCGTCTATATGTTGTTGGCAGGCGGCATTATCGCATTTTTGGTTATGTTAGCAGGGTGGATTACCGGTTAAACGCTAAATTCTAATCAAATTTTTATCGAGGAGGTAATATCGTATGAATCTCAAACCATTAGGTGATAGGTTAATCGTTGAACCTATCGAACAAAAAGAAATGACCGCCAGCGGGATTGTTCTGCCGGAAACCGCTAAAGAGAAGCCAATGCAAGCTAAGGTTTTAGCCATTGGCCCCGGCGCACGCCAAGAGGATGGCTCGCGCATTGCTATGGATGTGAGTACGGGCGACACCGTACTCTACGCCAAGTATGCCGGTACCGAAGTCAAAATTGAAAGCAAGAAATATCTCATCTTAAAAGAAACTGACGTCCTGGCCATTGTCCAGTAGTCGTCAGCTTATTACTATTAAAGGAGCATATAACTCATGGCAAAACAAATTAGTTTTAGCGAAGATGCGCGCGGGCGGCTTAAGGTGGGGATAGACATCCTGGCCCGGGCTGTCACAACCACGCTTGGCCCCAAAGGCCGCAACGTGGCCCTGGATAAAAAATGGGGCGCGCCGACCGTCACCCACGACGGCGTCACCGTCGCCAAAGAAATCGAACTGCCCGACCCGTTTGAAAATATGGGGGCGCAACTGCTCAAAGAAGCGGCCACCAAAACCAACGACATCGCCGGTGATGGCACCACCACCGCCACCGTGCTGGCCCAGGCCATTGTCAATGAAGGTCTCAAGAACGTGGCCGCCGGGGCCAACCCCATGCAACTGAAGCGCGGGATCGAACTGGCTGCCGAGGCTGTAGCCGACTCCATTCGTAAGAATTCGATTGAAGTCAAAGGCCATGATGACATCGCCCACGTCGCCAGCATTTCTGCGGCCGATAGCGCCATTGGCGATTTGATTGCCGAAGTGATGGACAAAGTCGGCAAGGACGGCGTCATTACGGTTGAGGAAAGCAAGGGCCTGGCCTTTGAAACCGAGTATGTGGACGGCATGCAGTTTGATCGCGGCTACATCAGCCCCTACTTCATCACCGATGCTGAAACTATGCAGGCGGTGCTGGAGAACCCCTACATACTCATCTACGACAAGAAAATCTCCCTGGCCCAGGATCTTGTGCCGATCCTCGAAAAGGTGGTCCAGACCAGCAAACGTGACCTGGTTATTATTGCCGAAGATGTGGACGGCGAAGCCCTGGCCACGGTGGTACTGAACAAACTGCGCGGCACATTCAATATGATCGCCGTTAAAGCCCCCGGCTTTGGAGATCGCCGCAAAGCGATGCTGCAAGACATTGCTGTACTCACCGGCAGTACCGTCATCACCGAAGAAATGGGCCGCAAGCTGGATAGCGCCACCCTGGAAGACCTGGGTCAGGCTGATAAAGTCTCCTCGACCAAAGACGACACCACAATTGTGAATGGGGCCGGCTCCGAAGAGGCCATTACCGGCCGTATCAACCAGCTTAAAGCCGAGATTGAGAACAGCACCAGCGACTACGACAGCGAGAAACTGCAAGAGCGCCTGGCCAAATTGGCCGGCGGCGTGGCCGTCATTGGCGTGGGCGCGGCGACCGAAACCGAGTTGAAAGAGAAAAAGCATCGGGTTGAGGATGCCTTGAGCGCTACCCGCGCCGCGGTGGAAGAGGGCGTAGTGCCTGGCGGTGGCGTAGCCCTGCTCAATGCGATTGAGACCATTAAAGATCTCAAAAATGACAATCCTGATATCAATACCGGGATTAACATTGTGCGCCGCGCTCTGGAAGAGCCGATGCGCCAATTAGCTCTTAATGCCGGTAAAGAAGGGGCCATCATCATTGACGAAGTGCGTCGCCGGCGCAGCAAGGGTGGTTTTATCGGCTACAACGTGATGACCGAGGCGTATGAAGACATGCTCAAATCCGGCATCATTGACCCGGCCAAAGTGACTCGCAGCGCCGTGCAAAATGCGGCTTCCATCGCCGCCATGATCCTGACCACCGAAGCCCTCATCACCGACATCCCCGAACCTACACCGGCTATGCCTGGCGGCGGAATGGGTGATATGGGCGGCATGGGCGGCATGGGTGGCATGATGTAATTCCGTCTGAGATAGGAATTTTGTAGAGGCGTACCCTGGTGGTCGCCTCTACAAGGGTTCGGGGGGGGCCACCAAATAACAGGCAGTAATCAGGGTGACAAACCTATAGAACCGTTCAGAGGGACACACTGACATGAGTGTGTCCCCGTTTTTTGAAATAAGAGCCGCCGATGGCGAAAGTTAGCTAAACTTCTCAATCTTACGAAATAGAAAAGGAACGACCAATGAAAGACAACCCAGACCAAGAACGCTGCGGGGTAATTTGATGGAACACAACTCAACCCCTTCAACCATCAACCGCATTGGGTTCATCGGCAACTATTTGCCACGACAGTGCGGCATCGCCACCTTTACTACCGACCTGTGCGAGGCTATCGCCACTGAATACGATGACACAACCTGCATTGCCCTGCCTGTCAACGACATCGAGGCCGGCTACGCCTATCCGCCCCGCGTTCGCTTTGAACTGGCGGAGAAAGATATCGATTCTTATCGCCGCGCCGCCGACTTCCTCAATCTCAACAGCGTCGACCTGATCTGCCTGCAACACGAGTATGGCATCTTCGGCGGGCCGGCGGGCAGCCACATCCTGGCCCTGTTGCGTGAATTGCGCACGCCCATTGTCACCACCCTGCACACTATTTTGCAAGAACCCAGTCCAACTCAGCGCCGGGTGTTGCAAGAAGTGGCGGCCTTGTCAGATCGGGTGGTAGTGATGAGTGAGCGCGGCGTGGAATTCTTGCAGACGGTTTATGAGGTCCTGCCGAAAAAGATTGATTTCATTCCCCACGGCATCCCCGACGTCTCCTTTGTCGATCCCAGCTTTCACAAAGATCTGTTTGGGGTCGAGGGCAAAATGGTTTTGCTCAGTTTTGGCTTGCTCTCGGCCAATAAAGGGATCGAAACGGTCATCGCCGCCCTGCCCGCCATTGTGGCTCGCTATCCCAACGTGGTCTACATCATTGTGGGGGCCACTCATCCCCACGTTTTGCGCCAGGATGGTGAAACGTACCGCTTGTCGCTGCAACGGCTGGCCCAGGAGCAAGGCGTGGCCGGGAACGTCATCTTCTACAACCGCTTTGTCAGCCTGGAGAGACTGATTGAGTTCATCAGCGCGGCGGACATTTACATCACGCCCTACCTCAACCCGGCCCAGATCACCTCCGGCACCCTGGCCTATACCTTGGGCGCGGGCAAGGCCGTCATTTCGACGCCCTATTGGTATGCGGAAGAGATGCTGGCCGACGAACGGGGCGCGCTGGTGCCGTTCCGCGATCCGGCGGCGTTGGCCGAGCAGGTGATTGACCTGTTAGACAACGAATCCAAACGCCACGCCATGCGCAAGCGGGCCTATCTCTTTGGGCGGGCCATGATCTGGCCGCAGGTGGCGCAGCGCTATATGGAAAGTTTTGAACGGGCCCGCACCGAACGCCGCTCTTTCATTCCTTCTAGCTTCGCAGTTAAACCGCTCGACCAACGTCCGGGCGAACTGCCGCCCCTCAAACTCGATCACTTGCACCATATGACGGATGACACCGGGATGATTCAACACGCCACATTCATCGTACCCAATTATCACGAGGGCTACAGCATCGACGACAATGCCCGCGCCCTGATTGTGAGTACGCACCTGGCGGAATTGGAATTGGGCAACGGCGAAGCCTTAACCCTGGCTTCCCGCTATCTCGCTTTTATCAACTATGCCTTCAATCATCAGACCGGCCGCTTTCGCAACTTTATGGATTATCAGCGTAACTGGCTGGAAGAAAGCGGCTCAGAGGACAGTCATGGCCGCACTTTGTGGGCCTTGGGCACCGTGTTGGGCCGCTCGAATACGCCGGCTCTTCAAAGTATGGCCGGCTGGCTGTTTGAGCAAGCCTTGCCCGCCATTCTGGAAACGATCAGCCCCCGAACTTGGGCCTTCGCTCTCATCGGCATCCACGAGTATCTGCGTCGTTTTGATGGAGATCGCCGGGCCAGCCAGGTCCGCGATGAATTGGCCGGACGCTTGCTCATGCTATATCAAAGTAACCGCTCAGACGACTGGCGCTGGTATGAAGACAAATTAACCTATTGCAACGCGGTGCTGTCGCAGGCCATGCTGATGTGCGGCCAATGGATTCCGGATAGGGCCATGACCGAGGCTGGACTGGAGTCGCTTTGTTGGCTGGCCGACTTGCAGCGAGCGGACGCGCCGGACGGCCATTTTGTACCCATCGGTTCCAACGGCTTTTATCAGCAAGATGGTGAGCGGGCCAGGTTCGATCAACAGCCGGTCGAGGCGCAAACCATGGCCTCCGCCTGCCTGGAAGCCTACCGCAGCACCGGCGACGAACGCTGGCGCACAGAAGCCCGGCGCGCCTTCGAGTGGTTCCTGGGGCGCAACGACTTAAACCTGCCCCTTTACGACCCGACCACAGGGGGCTGTCGCGACGGCCTCCATCCCGACCGCCCCAATGAGAATCAAGGGGCGGAGTCGACGCTGGCTTTTCTCCAGATCGTGCTGGAGCTGCGTCTGGCTGAGAATACCCTTTCAGTCAACCAGTTAGTGTAAAGGACTATACTATGCGTATTGCGATGCTCTCGCCGAATGATTCGCTGACAGACAGTTCAACAAGAATGGGCTTCGATAATGATCGAGTTGCAGCATGAATATGAAAAGAGAACCCCCTTTGATTAACCGATATAGCGGGAACCCTATCCTTACCAGGGATGACATCCCCTACCCCGTAGCCACGGTCCACAATGCCGGCATAGTCAAGCACAACGGCCGCTATATTATGCTGTTCAGGTCGCATAGGCACAACGGGCGTTCCATCATCGGCAGGGCCGACAGCGATGATGGTTTTTCATTCACGGTTCATCCCGAACCCTTTCTCACCCCGGCAACTGACAGCATTTTTGCGGAATATGAGGAATTCGGAGTCGAGGACCTTAGAATCTGCCCCGTAGAAGGCGACTACCTGCTTGCCTACAGCGCGTATTCCCGTCACGGCGTTCGGATTGCCCTTGCACGCACCAGGGATTTTGAAAAAGTTGAACGCATTGCCCTTATAACCCAGGCCGACCTTCGCAACGTTGTCATTTTTCCCGTAAAGTTCGGGGGTCGGTATGTGCGTCTGGACCGGCCGCATTCCGAAATCTCACCCTGGTCTATCTGGATTTCCTATTCTCCGGACCTGGTTCATTGGGGCGATTCACGGGTGATTATGAAGCCGGTTCCCTATCACTGGGATGAAATGAAAATCGGGCCTGGCGCACCGCCCTTCAAAACCGACAAGGGCTGGCTGCATATTTACCATGGAGTCTTTAAGACTATGGCTGGTGCGGTGTATCGCCTTGGCGTGGCCCTGCACGACCCTGCTGATCCGGCAAAAATCATCGGTGTTTCCGATCAGTGGATACTGCAGCCCGAAGCTCCTTGGGAGGTGAGCGGCTACGTACCCAATGTTGTTTTTACATGCGGCGCTGTTCCTGAAGACGACGGTACGGTAAAAATATACTGGGGTGGCGCTGATACCGTTATGTGCGCCGGCACGGCAGTGATT